>JBBAKZ010000085.1:0-9530 GCA_040403275.1 Arcicella sp.
GATTTAGTTGAGGTTTTCATGACTTTTAGTTGTTAGTTACTGGTTATATGTTATCCCTTGATAACTCAATAATAAGATGCACTATGAAAGTAAATGGTTGCAATGTTCGGTAACTAATAACTAACGCCTAACTCGGAAATGAAATTTTTCCCATGCAAACTGAAGGAATTCCACGACGAGAGCCAAAATCTGAATCTCCACCCGAAACCGTTTCATTCGCTAAAATAGCAAAAAGTACCGCTTCTTTTGCGTCGCCAGAAATGCCTAAATCGTTGGTTTCAAGGAATTTGCAAGGCAATAGTTCTTTTAGCCATTCAACTAGTAAAGGATTGTGCATGCCTCCGCCCGACACATAAATATTGAAATCGCTAATGAGATATGACGTATTATTAATCGTAAAATTTATCGCCTCCGCAATCGTCTCAGCACTAAAACGGGTTAAAGTTGCCAATAAATCATTGACTGAAATCTCTCCAGTATCACTTTTTGCCTGTGCTTTTTTAACGTATTCGCTACTAAATAATTCAGGTCCAGTCGTTTTTGGAAAGTCGGATTTGAAAAAATTGTCGGCTTTTAGTTCACCCAAAAGGGCATGATTTACAGTGCCTTGTCGGGCAATTTCGGCATCTTTATCGTAGGATTTTTCTGGAAAATAGAATCTCGTAAAAGCATCAATCAGTGTGTTTCCAGTGCCAGTATCGGTTACAAAAACCTCCTCTGGATTCATGGTTGTGGGTAAATACGTAAAATTAGCAATGCCACCCATGTTGAGCATGATACGATTTTCGCCCTTTTTGCCAAAAATAAAATAATCGCCATAAACGGCTAATGGAGCGCCTTCGCCACCCGCAGCAAGGTGTTTTTGTCGGAAATCTGAAATCGTAATAATGCCCGTTTTTACGGCAATATGGTCGCCATCGCCAATTTGTAAAGTCGCATTCGGGAATTTTTCTTGTTGATGCAAAATCTTGGGAGCGTGCATGACCGTTTGCCCGTGTGAGGCAACTAAATCGACTTCATTAGCAGAAATATTCCAACGTTGGAGACAAACCAAAATCATGTTGGCATGAAGTACGCCAATCCATTCATTCAACAAAGCAAGGTGCTGAAAATCAATGGTTTGTTTAGCAAAAACTTTGCGAATTTCTGTTTTAATTTCTTCGGAATAATCTACCGTATCAAAATTCAATAACTTGACTTTGGTACTTTCTCCCGCCCCCGAAATCTCGCAAAGCGCCACATCAAGCCCGTCCATCGACGTTCCCGACATCAAACCAATAATTTTACGAGTGGGCTTCTGAGCAATTTGGTACAGGTTTTGGAGGTTTTTGTTCATGGTTTAATTGAAAAAATAAGTGGGATTAGTAATATTTAAAATTACATAAAGTTCTCGAAGGATAGCTGTTAATTTTTTTTACTGGCATAAGTTTTTAGGTAGGTTACCGTTATAGATGTAAAGTATTAAATTAAAAAAATGAAAAACAGAACAGCAATTTTTGGATATTTTTCCATCATACTATTTTTTGCCGTTGGTTGTAGTAAACCCATACAACCTACTTATCTGGGTTATCAAAACCTGAGATTGGGCAGAGTCGGGGCAAAAAACAACGTTTTAATGTCGGATATAAAATTTTATAATCCCAATAAATATGCCTTAAATGTTAAGGAAGCGGAAATGGATGTTTATTTTAATGATAGACTTTTAGGACATACATCACTGAGCGATGTGGTGAGTTTACCACCCTTAGACACGACTTTTGTGCCTTTCACAATTCAGGCTTCGGTTGCTGATATATTGGCAAATACGGCTCAAATCTTTTTAAATCCAAATGTTAGGGTGAAGGTTCAAGGGAATGCGAAGGCAGGTCGTGGAGGGATATTTGTTAACGTTCCAATCAATTATCAAGGAACACAACGCATTCAGTTATCAAGGACAGATACGACAATGAATCGTTAATAAGGAAAGGTTTTTTTATTACTACTTTGGTCGTAATATTCGTTACGACCAAAGTAGAAAATAATTTATTTCGCCGAGGCAATTGTGATATTTCTAAACTCAATTGGTCCGTGGTCGCCCTGAAACATGATAGGGCCTGGTTCTGACTCATTGCTATCAATTGCTCCACCCGTAATGCCCGGTATTTCAGACTTATAAATGATTGTTTTGCCATTCAACTTTAGCGTTACGATTCTTCCAACCAAGGTAATATCAAAACTTTGCCATTCGCTCGGTTTTTTTGCAGTCATTTCCAAGGGTTTAAGAAAACCATAAATCCCTCCTAATTCCCCAACTGCTGGCTCTATTCCAAAGCCGTCCGTGATTTGTGCCTCATAACGCCCACGTAGATAAACGCCGCTATTGCTACCTGCTGGCACCCGAAATTCAACGTGCAATTTGAAATCACCAAAGGTTTGAGTCGTTCTGATATTTGCCCCAGATTTTGGACTTTTCATGACACCATTTTCTATAACCCATTGATTTTCGCCAACCTTAGGACGGTCTTCCCTTCCAATAATTTGCCAACCATCCAAGTTTTTGCCATTAAAAATTGCCAATGGTTTTCCAAAAATGGGTTCGGTTGTGTTAATTAATTTAGGCGCTTTTACACCTACAAAATTGACCACTTCACCGTTGGGTTGATTCATCGTTCCGACCAACTTTCCATCTTTCAAGTCAGCTTCTACTACAAGGTCTTTATCCTCTTTATCCCACTGCGGCGGAATGGCAAAAGACATTTTATTATCTTTGAAATAAACCCGTGAGATAGGTCTGGCGCTCCCGCCACTTCCCACAAAACGCCCATTGAGATATTTGACCCCAGAGTGATTAACTTCTAACCAAGACGGAATTTTTTTATCTCCTTTAGTAATGGTAATATCCCAACGACCTTCAACACTTTGGGCTGAAATTGCCACAGTTGAGCATAAAATACATAACAGAATTGAGGGGATGTTTTTGAATAGTTTTTTCATTGTTTTTGGTTTTTGTTTATTGTTGTATGGTTTGTGAAATTAATTTATTGTTTTCTGTGAGATAACAATTCTAAGTTACTTGAAATTTTGTAAAATAAGTCATTGATTAGTGTGCGGAGGCATACAGATAATGGTAAGTTAATCAAAATTAGAAGTCGCTCTTCCTTTTTATCTAAACTTCTAGATTGTCCTTCGGAATATCTTGAAGTGCGGGATTTGGTATATTACTCCCCTAAATCTGATATCCAAAATCCTAATTCCAAAATCACCTCAACTCCTCCTTTAAAAACTTCGCCGTATAACTCCCTTTCACCTTCGCTACTTGCTCTGGTGTGCCTTCTGCGATGATGTTACCGCCTTTTTGTCCTCCCTCTGGACCGATGTCAATTACGTGGTCGGATACTTTGATTACGTCTAAATTATGCTCAATAATCAAAACGGTATTTCCCTTGTCTGCTAATCGATTGAGGACTTCCAAGAGTTTTTTAATGTCTTGAAAATGGAGTCCAGTCGTGGGTTCGTCCAAGATATACATGGTTTTACCCGTGTCTCTTTTCGAGAGTTCTTCGGCTAATTTTACCCTTTGGGCTTCTCCTCCCGACAGCGTGGTTGCTTGTTGCCCGATGGTGATATATCCCAAACCCACTTCATTGAGCATTTGTACTTTACGGGCAATTTTAGGTTGATTTTCAAAGAAATCTACGGCTTGTTCGACCGTCATATCTAACACATCGGCGATAGATTTTCCCTTAAAACGAACTTCCTGCGTTTCACGGTTGAAGCGTTTTCCTTTGCAGGTTTCGCAGGCGACGTGTACGTCGGGCAAGAATTCCATTTCGATTTTTTTCATGCCCGCACCTTCGCAATCTTCACAGCGTCCGCCTTTTACATTGAAGCTAAAACGACCCGCTTTATAGCCTCTAATTTTAGATTCGGGCAACTCTGCATACAAACTGCGAATGTCCGTAAACATTCCCGTATAAGTGGCAGGATTCGAGCGTGGCGTGCGTCCGATGGGCGATTGGTCCACTTCAATTACCTTGTCTAAATGCTCTAAACCCTCCACCGATTTATGCGGCATGGGTTCTTTTTTGGCGTAAAAAAAGTGACGATTCAGTATCGGATACATCGTGTCGTGAATCAACGAAGATTTCCCAGAACCACTCACGCCCGTGATTGAAATCATTTTTCCCAAAGGCAATTTTAGCGTAACATTTTTTAAATTATTACCCGTTGCTCCTTTGATAATCAACGTATTACCGTTTCCTTTCCGGCGTTGTTTGGGTACGTCGATACCAATTTTCCCACTCAAAAAATTAGCCGTTGTTGAATTATTTTTTAAGAAATCCTCTGGCGTTCCTTGTCCCACAATTGCCCCGCCGTGTCGTCCTGCTCCCGGGCCAATATCCACAATATAATCCGATTCCAACATCATGTCTTTGTCGTGTTCAACGATGAGAACCGAATTCCCCAAATCACGTAAATCCTTGAGCGCTTGAATCAATTTTACGTTGTCACGTTGGTGCAAACCGATACTTGGTTCGTCCATGATGTATAATACGTTGGTCAATTGCGTCCCAATTTGCGTAGCTAAACGAATGCGTTGGGCTTCTCCGCCCGAAAGTGTTCGTAAGGAACGATTTAACGTTAAATATTCCAAGCCAATACCCGTCAAAAAGCCAATTCTTTTTCTGATTTCCTTCAAAATCTCTTTGGCAATTACGTTTTGGCGTTCGTTCATTCTTGGCTCTAAATCGGTAAACCACATCGCCAATTCGGCAATGTCCATGTCGGCTAATTGAGCAATATTTTTATGGTCAATCAAAAAATGAAGCGATTCTTTTTTCAGTCTCAAACCTTTGCAATCGGGGCAAGTATTTACGACCATAAAGTCTTTTATCCAGTCTTGAATTTTCTCCGAACCCGTTTCTTGTTGCCGTTTCAAAAAGGTTACAATACCTTCATATTTTGTATTCCAATCCGTGCCTTCGTATTTTTTGGAAGGAACCGCCACGGGCGTATCCGTTCCATGCAGCATGACTTCGATGGCTTCGGCAGGAAATTTTTCAATTGGGGTTTTCAAATTCACTTTGTAAGGTTTCAATAATACCTCTAATTGCTTAAAAATCCACATATCACGGAATTCTCCAATCGGGGCAATGGCGCCTTTTTCAATGCTGAGGGTTTTGTCGGGTAGGATAGAATCTTCAGTAATTTCCTCCACTTTGCCCAAACCCAAACAAGTTGGACACCAACCGTAGGGCGAATTGAAAGAGAAATTATTGGGCGAAGGTTCGTCGTAACTGATGCCCGAAACAGGGTCCATTAAGAATTTGGAAAAATTACGAACCTCATTTTTTTCATCACGAGTCATCATAATGCCTTTTCCTTGATTTAGTGCCGTTTGAACGGACTGGGATAAACGAAAACGGTCTTCAGTTTTAACGATAATTCTATCAATAACCATTTCAATATCGTGAATTTTGAAACGGTCGAGTTGCATTTTAGGCTGAATATCCATCACCACGCCGTCCACACGCACTTTTGTATAGCCTAATTTCTCAATTTGGACGAACAATTCACGGTAATGACCTTTCCGCCCTTTCACAACGGGAGCTAGAATGATTATTTTTTGGTTTTGATAATCTTGCAGAATTACGTCAATAATTTGGTCGATAGATTGCTTAATCATCTTTTCGCCAGTGACGTAACTAAACGCTTCACCAGCTCGTGCGTAAAACAAACGCATGAAATCATAAATTTCGGTAACGGTACCAACCGTTGAGCGGGGATTTTTAGAAGTCGTCTTTTGTTCAATCGAAATTACGGGTGAAAGTCCATTAATTTTATCCACGTCGGGACGCTCCATATTGCCCATAAAACTCCGAGCATAAGCCGAAAACGACTCCATGTAACGGCGTTGACCTTCGGCATAAATGGTATCAAAAGCCAAGGAAGATTTGCCTGAGCCGGAAATTCCTGTAAAAACCACCAATTTATTACGTGGAATGGTGAGGTCAATATTTTTAAGATTATGTTCTCTTGCCCCAAGAATTTCGATATTCTCGTGTCCTGTTATGTCTGAATTATTATTTGCCATATTTTGAGTTTTCAAGTATTGGGTTTTAGATAGTTCAATTTTGCATACACCTACGCCCTAAAATCTAACACCTAAATTGACTATAAAGTTAAAGAAAAGCCCACGTTTTTGGCGTGGGCTTTTTGTGGTTTTTTATTAATTAAATCCTGATTGAGATTTTTTTTGAAGTCGTTTAGCAGTATCAATTTTCTTGTCAATATTTTCGGGAGTAATTGTTGTTTTTTCTCTTTCCCAATCTAAAATACTTACCAATTTCATTATTCTGACCGTTTCTTCTCTTGGCAGAGTATCATCTAAGAGTTTATTGTCAAGAACTTTAATGAAAGAAGTTAAAATCTCTTTGTCAAGTTCTGAACTTCTTGGAGAAACATTTGTATTCTTAAATTTCTGAAAATCATTGACCAATAGTTTAGTCAAGCGGTCAGGTTGTTTTATCGAAATATTTTTTTTATGCTTTTCCATTAATTTCCTTCATTATAATGATATCATGATTTGGAGAAATATCTAAAATTTCAAAAGATGTATTGTATCTAAATAATACTTCTTTTTCATCTTCAAATTTAGCAATTTCTCTAATACTTTTTCCTATTTTACTAATAATTTGAAATTGTACATTTTGTCCAAACATTCTTGATGCTAATTGAGATTCACTTGTCGAAATAAAAAATGATTCAGTAATCAATGTATTATTTTGAAATGCCTCTAAATACCTATTCAAATCATATTTACTTAAATCTACACCTCTGTAAACTCGTCCTTGATAATCAGGCAATTTGCTTAAACATTCATCCAAAAGTATTCCAAAATCAGAAATGTCTTTTCCTTTGCTTAGACGTAACTTTTCGTTCAAATCTTCATATCCGTCTTCTGAATATTTAAAGATAATTGCTTTTTCATAAACAGTCAATTCTGGCAAAGCGTTCATCCGTTCTACGCTGGATTCTATGAGTTTAATTTCACGATAAAGGTATTCTGTGGTGTATTCCTCAAGGGTCATAAATCAAATATAGGTATTTTTAATAATATTTTAATTTCAAAAACTTACAAAACCCCCAAAATACCTAAAACCAAATTAGCAGAATTATAAGCGGCAATTGAACCAAAAACATTCATGTCCAAGTGGGCTTTTGAGTTAGCATTATCGCTGATACTGCGTAGAATTAAACAGGGAATTTTTAATTCGTAACAAACTTGAGCAACGGCGGCTCCTTCCATCTCGGTTGCATCGGCTCTTACTTGTTCTTGAAGTACTTTCACTTTTTCATCAGAATTGACAAAAACATCGCCAGTTGCTACGATTCCTAACAATACTTTTATTTTTCGACCTTCAATTTCCCTAAATTTAGTTCGCCTCGATGCTTTCTGTGCTTTCAATAATAAAATAGAATCCGCCGGAAAATACATCGGATTTACCACGCCATCAATCGGATTTCTGGTATTCCAAACCGTCATGCCTGATGGCGTTATCTTTCCAAAATCATGCTGAATAGTTGACTTGGCAATGACCATGTCTCCTGGCAAAATATCGGAATTTACCCCACCGGCAATGCCCGTGAAAATCAATTGTTGGGGTTGCCAATTCATTAATAAAATGGTGGTTGTCATGGTGGCATTCACCTTTCCTACCCCCGTGAGTGTTACGACAACTGACTGTCCTCGAAAATTTCCCGTCACAAAGCGAATACCTTTTATGGTCACTTCTTGCTTATTTTGGATGGAATCTTCCAATAATTTTACTTCATCTCGAAACGCTCCTAAAATAGCGGTTAATGGCTTTTGGGCATGAATTTTGACGGAAATTAAGAGTAATAAAAAGACGATTTTTTTCATTTCGACGGGATAGTTTTAAATATGAGTGTGGATTAATAAACCCATAATGATTACAAACTTAGCAATTACTCAATTCTTAACATAATTCGATATTATGGGTGTTGAAATATAAATTTTATTGTTAAATTTATATTTCAAATAAAATTTTCAAATCGTCTTGTACTAATTTTAATTTTCTTCTTTTTTTATACCCATTATTCTTAACCTTTTTGTGTTTTCAAAATTTTAACTTGCTAGAATTATGAATTATTCTCTGAACGCTTATGCCCAGCCACTTACGGCGTCACAAGCGGCTCATCTGCTTCGTAGAGCAACTTTTGGTCCTACTCAAACCGAGATTGTCAATTTTACTGGCTTGAATGCTTCAATAGCAATCCAAAATCTTATTAATAACATTAATTATACTCCATCACCTCCCGTTGATTTGAATGAGACAAAAACAACCGTTGGGCAGGAATATGTAAATTCTGTATATGATTCAACGCTCGGTAGAAATTTTGAATTTCGGTTCTATTACAAATATTGGTGGATTAATGCCATGGCAAAACAAGGGGGCAATCCGTCCATTATTGATAAAATGACACTTTTCTGGCAAAATCATTTTGTTACTACCGAAGAAACCGTTGATGAGTACCGGGCAATTTATAAGTATTTCATGAAGGTCAGAAGTAGGTCTTTGGAGAATTTTAGGGATTTTGTTAGCGACATCACGTTCGACCCTGCCATGTTGAAATATTTGAATGGACACGATAATCAAAAAGGAACCGGAGGGGTGGCTTCAAACGAAAATTATGCTCGTGAATTGCAAGAATTATTCGTAGTCGGAGCAAAGGATTTTGCAGGGAATGGTAATTATACCGAAAATGATGTAAAAGCCGCCGCCAGAGTTTTGACGGGTTGGCAATACACAAATTTTTATGCAAATGGGCAAACTTCTGTTGGAAATAAATTCACACTAAGCAGACACGACACAGCTTCTAAAACTTTTTCAGCAAGTTATGGGTCAGTCGTTATTAATACCCCTGCTTCCATTCCTCCTGGGTATAATAATGTAGGAGAAATTGAAATTGATGCCCTTTTGAATATGCTTTTTGCTCATCCCGAAACGCCTAAATTTATTTGTCGAAAACTGTATCGTTTTTTCGTAAACCCAAATGTTACGCAAGAAATTGAAGATAATGTGATTATGCCTTTGGCTAATACTTTCAAAAGTGTAGATCCGGTAACGGGAAGAAGTTTTGAGATAAAACCTATCATCCAAAAATTACTTGCTTCGGAGCATTTTTATGATGTCGCAAACATCGGAGCAATCATTAAATCACCCGCAGAGTTTATTATAGGAATGTTGCGGTTTTTCAGCTTCCCTGTTCCGGTGATAGATTCCAATAATCTTACTAATAGCATAAAAGCATTCAAATCTTACACAGCATTTGTTTATTATAGAATGGTTGATATGCAGATGGATTTGCTTGACCAGCCAACCGTTTTTGGTTATGATGCCTATTTTCAGACGGGGTATTCGAGAAATTGGATTAACACTACGCAGATTGGTCTTCGTAATTCTTTCGCCGATAATATCCTGTTTGGATACACAACCATTTCACCTACGGGTGTCACACCTGTCTAT
>JBBAKZ010000086.1:0-5296 GCA_040403275.1 Arcicella sp.
TGAAATAATGCCATTTGATTCCTCTATGGGCATAAAATTAAAATTAAAATAACTTTTTTCTAAGATATTATTCTTATTGATACTGATGGAATGTTTTTTGTTAACGTAGGGAGTTCCCGTTTTAATTACTTGATCAATCATTCCTTTAAGTCCTTGCTTGATAAATTCGGGCGATACTTCAAAAAGTGACTTACCAATTATATCGGCTTTTTTATCGAAAAGGGCTAAATAATAATCATTAGCGAATTCGATAGTATAATCACTGGCTTTAATAACACTAATATTTACGGATGCTTGTGCAAATACGTCATTGATTGCTGTTGAATAAATGATTGATTTTTTTAAGGTCATTTTATTGTTTCAAAGCTGGTAAAGCCGTGGTTTTTTAGATAAATTTCTCTAAATAATTTATACTGTAAAAACAGCAAGAAATGACTCTTCTAATACTAAAAAATTTATTAATTAAGTAATTATTAGTTTTAAAGTAGAAAATAGTTTGTTGGCTAAATCCCGAAAGGTTCAAACTTTCGGGATTTATCGAGACTTAAGTAACAAGCCCTAAATGTACTCTATGGATTTTCTTCTTTGATTTTTCAATTGTTTAAAATGAGAAGGAGTCAAGCCCGTAACCTTTTTAAACTGAGTACATAAGTGAGCACTACTGCTGTAATTCATTTTATAAGCTATTTCCGAAATATTCAATTCTCCATAAATCAACAATTCTTTTATTTTTTCAACTTTGTGAAGAATGATAAATTGTTCAATGGAAATTCCTTGTATCTGAGAAAAAAGATTGGCCATATAGGTATAATCATGTTTAAGTTTTTCGCTTAGGAAAACAGAGACATTTACTTTTATGATTTCATCCGAGTGATGAATCATGTCGATAATTGTATTCTTTATCTTTTCAATTAGAATAGAGCGTTTATCATCTATCAATTCGAGACCAGCATTTTCAAGTTCAATTTTTAGAAAATCACGTTGTTCGAACGAGAGTCTTTCCATAATTTCAACCTCTCCTAATTCCAGCATGACGAAATGTACTCCAAGCGTCTTCAAAGCCGACTTAACCACCATTTTACAGCGATTGCTTACAATGTACTTTATGTGTAATTTCATGGCTTCTCTTAATTGTTAGATAACAGTGGAGGAAAGATTTCGGGCTACGTTAAATCATATTTTTTATTGTATATTATGTGGTTTTTAGTAATAATACAATTTTGTATGGTTGCTGACCATCTTTTTTATGAAATCATTGCAAGGCGTAAAGGTGAGAATATTAATTGTAAAACCCATTGTAGCATTCGAAGTAATACTTACATAATTCACACTTTTACTAAAATTGACTGGTTGAAAATTATTTTTTTAACCGTCATAAATCCAATCGTGTCATTTTCTCGTTTGTTAAAATAAGTGTAATTCACCCACAAATTTTTAACAAAACGGTGCGGCGTTCCGCAATTAATCATTAACAATGAAAAAAATAGCATTAGTATTCGCTTTAGCTTTGGCATCAACAACTTCGTTCGCACAAAAATCAGTAATGGTAGGTGGTGCAGCCATGGATCCAACAAAAAACATTATTGAAAATGCCGTAAATTCAAAAGACCACACTACTTTAGTGGCCGCCGTAAAAGCTGCAGGTTTGGTAGAAACACTTTCGAGTGCAGGACCATTTACCGTGTTTGCGCCAACAAATGCAGCATTCAACAAATTGCCCGCTGGAACGGTTGAAACGTTAGTTAAACCAGAAAACAAAAGCACGCTTACGACTATACTTACGTATCATGTTGTAGCAGGAAAAATGAAAGCGGCTGATGTGGTTGCTGCCATTAAGGCGGGTAATGGAAAAGCGACTTTGAAAACAGTTCAAGGTGGAACTTTGACCGCAACTTTGAAAGGTAAGAGTGTTACGCTTACGGACGAAAAAGGCGGAATGTCGAAAGTAACAATTGCTGATGTAAATCAAAGCAATGGCGTTATTCACGTAATCGATACAGTATTGATGCCAAAGTAATCGGTGAACGGTTCACGGTGAACGGTAAACGGTGGACGGTGAACGGTAAACGGTGAAGGGTAAACGAAATTTGGAAGGTAAAGAAAATGCTGACTTGGAACTAATAATTCTGAATCAGCATTTTTCGTTAACCGTTAACCGTTAACCGTTAACCGTTAACCGTTAACCGTTAACCGTTAACCGTTAGTAAGCCTTCGACTAATACGTCAATGTCATTTTGGTCATTATACACGTGAGGGGAAATTCTGATGGATTCTCCACGAATAGAAACTTGCACATGGCTACGCTTTAATTCCGCTTGAATTCTATTGATATCCGTTCCAGAAGGCACCCGCAAACCCACCAAGTGATGGGTTCTGAATGCTTCATCCTCCACCCAATAACCTTTTGCTTGTAATATTTTCAAAGGTTCTTCCATTAAATTTTTACAATAGTTTTGAATATTATCTACGCCCCAATCTAAGAGTTGATTGAGCGATGTTTCCAACATGGGGTTCAAAATAAAATTACTTCTTTCACCCACATTATAACGGTCGGCTTTAAGGCGGTAATGGTCTTGATAATTGATTAAATTTCTGAAATTTTCCGAACCCACTCGATTAATCCAATTGCGTTCGATAGATGATCCTGTGTCGAAATATTCGCCAAAATAAGCTACTCCCACGGAGTATGGCCCCAAAAGCCATTTATAACCCGCATTGACTAAAGCATCGGGTCTAATGTTCTGAATATCAATGGGAAAGGCTCCGATGGATTGCGTGCCATCAATTACGAATAAGGCACCGTATAATCTACATTGACGACCAATCGCTTCTAAATCAAAGCGAGTACCATCCGCCCAATGCGTGGGAGAAATCACAACCATACAAGTATTGGCATTGATAGAATTTATCAAATTTTCATTCCAAATTTTACCCCGATTTTCGAGTTGAGTAGGCGAGTGGATGGTCTTGATTTTCAATCCTTTTTCCATGCAAATTTCTTCCCAAGCATATACATCCGAAGGAAATTCTTCGTGAACCATGACAATTTCTTGACCTGACTTTAGGTTGGGTTTAAAACCCAAATTTCTCGCCACAATCGCCATGCCGTAAGAAACTGACGGAATCATTGCTATGCGTTCAAAATCAGGACAATTGATCAATTTGGCGTAGGCTTTCTGTACAGGCATCGTCGTTTCAAAAAAGGTTTCTTGGGTGATATTTTGCGGATTAGATTTACGCATAATCCCTTCAATTCCCGCTTGTTGTACCGATTTTAAATTGGGTGACATCGTGGCACAATTGATATAATGAATGCCTTCTTGGAGGCTAAATAGTGATTTCTGACAAGTGAGCATGGTTTGTTGACAAAGATGATTTCATAATAATACAATCTAAGTGTTAATAATTGAGCGTGTTGTTCAACTTATAAATTTTCACGTTGAAAATGAATAATTAAGAAAATTATTCCTTACTCCCCTGCACTTTTCCGCCAACTTTCCTCTCCATTCCGGGCTGAAAAATTTCGAAATTTTCCTTCTTTTTAGCAGCCGCAACGATTTTTTTAACATCATCCAAAAGTTTCTTGGCATCATAAATTACGCCGTCTTTGATGGTATATTTCACACCACCAACTCGCACAACTTCGTTTTTTTCGGTTAGTCTAATGGCACCCGTTCCGTAAAGATTTTTAAGATTTTTTAAAGGGTTTTCTTCCATAATAACCATATCCGCCAATTTTCCCACCTCCACCGAACCAATTTTATCCGCCATGCCTAAAGCTTCCGCACTTTTAAGCGTTGCAGCTCGGATAACTTCCAAAGGATGAAAACCTGCTTCCCGCAAAAGTTCCAATTCACGGATGTAGGCAAAACCGTATAATTGAAAAATAAATCCTGAATCCGAACCCGTCGTTACTCGTCCACCCCGATTTTTGTATTCATTCACAAACGCCATCCAAATTTTGTAATTTTCCTTCCATTGTACTTCTTGTTCCGTACCCCATTCTTGCCAATAAGAGCCGTGAGAAATCCTGGAAGGCTGATAAAAACGCCATAATTGGGGTAGAGTATATTCTTCATGCCATTCCGCCCGACGAGCCAACATCAATTCTCGATTTGCTTCATAAATATTGAAAGTTGGGTCAAGTGTAAAATCAATTCGTCCATGACCTCATTCCAACGTTTTGAACCCTGTTTGGCCGCCTGTTTCCACAATTTCCCTGCTTCTTCAAAACGATTTTGTTCGTTCGAATAATTATAATCGGCCGGATAATCTTGGATGGTTTGACTGTCAAAAAGCGCCTCTGGAAGTCCGTACCAGTGTTCCATTGAAGTTAAACCTGCTCGTGCGGAGTTCAATACATTCCAACGTGCCACATCTACTTGGGCGTGGTGAAAGGCCGAACGTAAGCCTAATTCTTTATTTCTACGCAGTGCTGCCTCAGTTACTTCGGGTCTTGCACCGAAGAATTTGATGCCGTCTGCTCCCTTTTTTGCATTTTCCTCTACCCAAGATCTAGCCTGTTCTGCTGTAGTAATTGACTCCTTTGAACCCATGCCAAAAGCGGTATAAGCCAGGATTCGGGGAGCCGTAATTTCATTTTTGGCAGACTTCATTTTTTGGTCAAGTGTCCAATCCAAACCATTACCCGCCGATGGGTCACGGATGGTGGTGATGCCATGTCCTAGCCACAATTTATAAATGTATTCCGCTGGCGTTCCCTGCGACTTTCCGCCAATGTGTCCGTGCATATCCACAAATCCCGGGAGCATATACATTCCCGTACAATCTAATTCTTTATCGCCCTCATTAAGTTTCGGACGGCTCTTTGGGTCAATCGGAACGCCCGGATATCCTACCACTTTTATTTCAACGATTTTGTTTTTCTCCACCACAATATCGCAAGGGCCTTGCATGGGCGAGCCTGTACCATTGACTAAGTTTACACCTCTGATTATTAGGCGATTGAATTGTCCTTCGCCTTCCGCCCGTGGAGGTGCTTTTTCAATTTGGGCATATAAAAAATAGGGGAATAGAGCGACAAATAATGTCAGAATTTGGGAGATTTTTTTCATGGTTTGTTGATGATATTTAATTGATTTTGATTCATAATCCTTAACAAATTTAACGAAATTGTGTAAATTGCCAAGCCACTTCGGAACAATCTATCATTTTTTCTAAAATCCTATGTTCCCCATGATAAAATGTGGTTGCAGTTATGAACAAATTTATCCGAAACAATTTTTTAGCCATTTGCATTTCTTTAGCAGTCATTTATGCCTTTGCCAAAAAAGCC
>JBBAKZ010000086.1:5306-9491 GCA_040403275.1 Arcicella sp.
GAATCAAAACCGAAAGTAGCAACCGTTTTGCCCATCAATCAAGAGTCAAACAAAACGTTCACTGATTATTGGAAAAATGGGAGAATTGAAATCACAAAATATGAACTAAAAGAAGATTCAATTTCGGTAGGAGAGGTGAGTTTGACTTTTTCTGTTGACTACATAGAAGGCGTAAATAAAAGTGATTCAATCCAAGTTTTACATTCAGATTTCAGGGAAAAAATTCATCAAGAAAATGATGATTATTCTGCTATGACATCGACTTATGTACCCTTAAACTTGACGCTTCGTCCTCATGCAATGAAAGTGATAAATTCTGTTCAAGAACCGTCAGGAAATTCATTTTTAGCATTATCACAAATCCCAAAATCCTACGAGATTATTGCTAAAAACACTTTTAAAGAAAAAACAAAAGCGCATTTTAATTTAGAACGTAAAAACTTAGAGGATGAATTATGGGCAAAAATTCGCATGAATCCGAATGATTTGCCAACGGGAGATATTGAGATGATTCCAAGTTTTGCTTATTGGCAATCGGTCAGAAAATCACCCAATATTTACGAAGCAAAAGCAGAATTAAAAGCGTATACAGCAACAGAATTTACGGGTAAGAAACTAAAAATTTACACCTTAGATTATCCAGATTTAAAGCGTAATTTATCAATCATTTTTGAAGCAGAATTCCCGTTTGCAATTGTGGGATGGAAGCGGGTAAGTGATGGGAAGGTTTCGGTTGTAGTTAGGAAGTAGTGATTAGTTACTTGTTGATAGTTATTCGTTTTATAAATCAAACTTTCTGTTATAATTTATATTTTTCAAAAAATACTGATTATTAGCTATCGCTTTCCCAATAACTAATAACCAGTAACCAAATAACCAATTTACACCTTCACCCCCAAAATCCCATCAGGAGAATCATAGAATGTCATGCGTCCAGATTTTTTTGTTAAGCTCGCCCAAGTCAAATCTTCAATCGTCATTCCGACCACCGCTGATGTTGGCATTGAACCGATTTCTTCGCCCGTTAGGTATTCAGCTAAATAACTAATACTCGGGTTATGTCCCACAATCATTACTGAATCCAACGTTTCGGGGACTGCATTGAGCGCTTCTAAATAATGCTTTGGCGAACTCTCATAAAGCGCTTCATCTGTTTTAACTATCTGATTATCAATGCCTAATTGCTCACAAAAAACTTGGGCAGTCATTTGCGTGCGTTCTGCGTGTGAGGTTAAAATTAGGTCAATTCCTTTCATTTTTGAGGCAAGATGTTTGCCCATACGAGCGGCATCAATCATCCCATTCGCTACGAGTGGACGGATTAAGTCTGGACTAACGGAGTCGGATGCCTGTGCATGGCGGACTAAATACAAGGTTTTTGTCATTATGATTTAATGGTAAGTTTTTGTTTTTTGATGAGCAATAATTTTATTTTTGATTTTGTGGTTTGACTTTCTTCTGACTTTAATTTTTGTTTGAGAATTTGAAATTAAAATCCTTTACCGAACCACCACTGTCCCTAATTCTTGGGCAATATCTTTCTCAATTTGTTTGGCTTGCATAAACATTTCCAAAAGTCGAGTTTGCTCAATCATATCTGAGGTTTGAGACATTTTTTTCATTATTTCCTTCATCTGTTGCTCATTATAAGCCTTTTTTAGTCGGAGAATATTCTGGTAAGCCAAATCTGCTAACTTGTCTATTTCCGTTGGAACGATGATGTCGTGCTTCACCCAAGCCTCAGAAATTGAATAGCGTTCAGACGAAAGATTGATTGCTTCGTGTTGGATTTTCTCTAACTTATGGCCAATAAAATGCTGGGCATTCAAAATATTTCCTTGCAAAAGTTGTTCCCGAAAGATGGTTAAAATTTCTTGATAAATAGGCGTCGCAAAATTCATTCCGTCTATTTCTGCTAAAATATAATGCGTCACCGTTACGCCAGGTGCCACGCCAGGGTCAACTTCTTTATTTCCATGATTTATCAATAATCGAATACACTCCAATTCTTGCAAACCCATGCCCGAAATAACCGTTCTGGGAGCTGCGGGGCTGTCAATTAACGGTTCTGCAACTTGTTGATTTGGCGAAAAATCTCCCAAAAATCCCGAAAATTCTTCATCCTCCGAAAAACTGGGCATATCGCCCAAGTTGATATTTGGAGCGGGTTTACTTAGGGTTACACCTTTCGGTAAATCGTTCTGTAAACGCTGGCGATTATTATCCCGTTCTCGGTCTTTTTCCTTCTGCCGGCCTCTTTCAATGGTTATTTTATTACTTTCCGAAATCAATAATTGTTCATCAATCTGCATTAAGTTCGCAGTTTTTTGAAAAAATATCGACCGTTTTATTGAATCTGGAATTTTAGAAATACTTCCCACCATATCCTTAATCAATTCCGCACGTTTGAATGGGTCATTTCCCGCTTCTTTTAAGGAAAGTTCAGCTTTGAAGGTGATAAAATCGGTAGCGTTATCTTGAATATTTTTCACAAATGCCTCAGAACCAATCTTTTGTACATAACTATCGGGGTCTTCGCCTTCTGGGAAAACGACCAATTTTACATTCAATCCTTCTTCCAAAATCATGTCCATTCCACGCAATGATGCTTTGATACCAGCTGAATCTCCATCATAAAGCACCGTAATATTTTGCGTAAATCGGTTAATTAAACGAATTTGTTCAATCGTCAAGGAAGTTCCTGAAGAGGCAACCACATTTTCAATTCCTGCTTGATGCAAAGAAATTACATCCGTGTATCCTTCCACCAAATAACAAACTTCTTTGGTTCGGATGGCATTTTTAGCTTGAAAAATTCCGTAGAGAACATTCGACTTATGATAAACCTCGGTTTCGGGCGAATTCAAATATTTAGCTTGCGATTTATCCGATTTTAAAATTCTCGCTCCAAAAGCAATCACTTTTCCAGAAACATTGTGAATAGGAAAAGTTACCCGATTTCGGAAACGGTCGAATGATTTTACATTTTCTGATGCATGCCTACTGCCTACTGCCAACTGTTCACTCTCCTTAATAATCGTCAAACCCGCCTTTTCCAAAACCTCCAAACTATAGCCATTTTTTAAAGCCTCCTTCGTGAAAGCATCCCAGGATTCGAGGCTGTAACCTAATTCAAAAGTATGAATTGTTTTATCCGAAAAACCTCTTTCTTTGAAATATGGATAACCGACTGATTGTCCTTCGTTGTGTTTGAAAAGGTTGTTTTGGTAATAGTTTTTTGCGTAATTCAAGACAATCAAAAGGCTTTCACGTTCATTTTGAGACTGTAATTGCTCGTCAGTCATCACGGTTTCTTGAATTTCTATACCGTATTTTTTCGCCAAATGCCTCAATGCTTCCCCGTATCCCAAGCCTTCAATATCCATGATAAAACGAATAGAATCTCCTGCTTTTCCACAACCAAAACATTTGTAAATTCCTTTGGCGGGCGATACTGAAAATGAAGGAGATTTCTCGCCGTGAAAAGGACAACACGCCCAAAGATTCGACCCTTTTTTCTTTAAAGACACATAGTCTCCGATAACATCCGCTACATCGGCAGATTGTCTTATTCGTTCTATGGTTGCTGGGTCAATTCTCATGGATTTTTTCTTTATTCAAATTTACATTTTTTGTTTGATTTGTACTTCTCTTTTGCTCAATATTCAACTAAACCTGCTTATTGTCCAATGAAATCATCGCTTTATATCATCAATTTGAAATTATTTGGTAGATTGGGCTAACTCAATTATTCACTTAAAATCCTCAAAAATCGATGAAAACGCTCTCTGTTGCAGGCTTAATATTCATTTTAGGTTCGTGTACAAATTTAAAGGTCAGAAAATGACGAAAACCGAATTGTTTTTTGGATTATCAAAACCAAAACCCGATGGACAAATTATTTCAGCCAAAGATTGGCAAGCTTTTGCCGATACGGTGATTGCCAAAAATTTCACAGATGGTTCAACGCTAATTGATGCCCGTGGGCAATATCTTGGGGAAAATGGAAAACTCATTGCTGAATCTTCAAAAATGCTAATTATTGTTTCAAAATTAAACTCGAAACGCTCAAAACAAATAGATTTAGTACGAGAAAAATACAAAAAATATTTTCAACAAGAATCGGTAATGCGGGTAGATAAGCCTATGAGGGTAATATTTTGAAATAATTTAAAAATTAAATTA
>JBBAKZ010000087.1:0-9449 GCA_040403275.1 Arcicella sp.
AAAAAGAAAATTATTGCTCAATTGGCTGGAAAGCGAACCATTGAATTGGATTATGTGGGTAAAATTGACCAAATCCGTCAAGATAATTCGCCCGATATGGTGGCCAATATTGCCGTTCATGAGTCGGGACATGCCATCGTTTACGGAATTTTATTGGGACTAGCACCGTTACAGTTAAAGTCGAGAGTTGCTTCACGGTATGCACAAGGGTTTTCGTTTCCGCATTTGATTCATTTATCAAAAGAAAATATTATTAATAAAATCAAAATTTTCTTGGCAGGAGGAATTGCTGAAGAACTCGTTTTTGGAGAAGAAAAAGCAACCATTTCTCGTTCGTTCGACCGTGAAGAAGCCACTTCTATGATTATGGAATATATTCGTAAATATGGTTTTGATAATAATTTTCAAGCTTACTATGCGCATTCAGGGCCATACAGCATGGATTTGAGTGTTACGGATTGGGCGATTGAGCGAATGATTCGAGATTTGACAAAAGAGACCCGTGAATTATTAGAAAATAATAAAGAATTCTTAATTTCATTATCAAAAGAATTAGCCAAAAAAGGTAGCTTAAAACCTTTAGAAGTGGTGGTAATTGCTCATAAATTTAATCATAATTTTGAGGTGAAGGAAGAGAATTATTTGCATTTGGCGGGGTATGAGGGGATATTGAATGAACAATAATGTTAAATTATGCACGATACAGAAGAACAAAATGAAACTGCCGTTTTAGTGGCTGTTCAAACACAGAAACAAACCGCAGAACAAACCAAAGAATATTTAGACGAATTAGCATTTCTTGCCGATACTTCAAAAATTGATACGCTTTATACATTTACTCAAAAGTTAGAAAAACCCGATAACAAAACGTATGTCGGGAAGGGGAAAATGCAGGATATTATCGCTTTTGTGATGGATAAAGACGTTGATATGATTATTTTTGATGATGATTTATCTCCCATTCAAGTAAGAAATATTGAAAATGAATTCGCTAAATTCTTAAAAGAAGTCAAAGTCCTCGACCGTAGTGCCTTGATTCTGAGTATCTTTGCCATGAGAGCGCAAACGGTTCAGTCTCGTACACAGGTTGAATTAGCGCAACAACAATACATTTTGCCAAGATTGACCAGAATGTGGTCCCATCTTTCCAAACAAAGAGGCGGTGTGGGTATGCGTGGACCCGGTGAAAAAGAATTAGAAACTGACCGACGAATTGCCAATGACCGAATCGTTTTCTTGAAAGAGAAATTGAAACTCATTGATAAACAGTCATTTACACAAAGAAAAAATCGTGATCGAATGGTGCGAGTTTCCTTAGTAGGTTATACAAATGTTGGCAAATCTACTTTGATGCAGCGACTTTCGAAAGCGGATGTTTTTGCGGAAAATAAACTCTTTGCCACGGTGGATGCGACTGTGAGAAAAGTAACTTTTGAGAATGTTCCATTTTTACTTTCAGATACCGTTGGTTTTATTCGTAAATTGCCGACAAAGTTGATTGAATCGTTTAAATCAACTTTGGATGAAGTTCGAGAAGCGGATATTTTGCTACATGTGGTTGATATTTCGCACCCAAATTATCAAGAACAAATTGATGTGGTGAATACGACTTTGGCAGAAATAGGAGCGGGAGATAAACCTACCATTCTGGTTTTCAATAAGATAGATTTATTTTCAGCAGAAGATGTGGAAATTCATGATTGGGAAATTGGTTCGGGTAATGAGCCTGTAAATCAGCAAATTAGAATTGAGAAAGTAACTGAATTCTTAAAAAATTCTTTTATGAATACTCCTCAACCTCGCACTGTTTTCATCTCGGCCGAACAACGTGAAAATATTGAAGAATTGAGAGAAGCAATTATTAATTTAGTAAAAGAAAAACACATTTTGATTTTCCCAAATTGGATTTCAGAAGAAATTGATAATTGATAATGGACAATTGATAATTGTTTACGGATAAAAATTTACTTTCAAATTCTCTAAATCCTTTTGTTCTCAAACGATTTTGCAGAAATTTGTAAACAATCGATTCTAGATTCTCGTTTATTATCAATCATCAATTATTCATTGTCAATTGAAAAAGGCACCATAGTTCAACGGATAGAATATTGCTCCACAACGGAACGGTTCCTAAACGTTAGATGCGGGTTCAAATCCCGCTAAAAACCTTGTTATTGTTTACTATGGCATCATAGTTCAACGGATAGAATAGACGTTTCCTAAACGTTCGATGCGGGTTCGATTCCCGCTGAAGCCACTTTTGTGTACCACGATTCTTCAGAATCGTGGTACAACATTTTACGATTCTGGAGAATCGTGGTACATTAAAATAACCTCTTTTGCAAACCTTATCAATCGCCCTCTGTACATATAACGGTTCCAGATTTTTGCGGGAACAACTCCAAAGTTTAGCTAATCAAACTTTACCGCCTTTTGAAGTCGTTATTACTGATGATTGTTCAACGGATGATACTATTTCTGTTATCATGGAGTTTTATAATGTGTTGAATATCAAGGTTTTTGTTAACGATTCGCCTTTAAAAGTTACTAAGAATTTTGAAAAAGCCATTGCGCTTTGTAGCGGGGATATTATCCTAATGTGCGACCAAGATGACATTTGGCATCCTGACAAATTGGCAAAAATTGATTCATATTTTCAACAAAACCCTTCCCAATCGGTAGTATTTTGTGATGCTGATTTGGTTGATGAATCGGGGGTAAGTTTAGATAAAAACTTCTGGTCGGTCGTTCGTTTTCATGAGCCTCAAATTCAGCAATTTAAACATGGGAATGCCGTTGAAATACTTTTGGCAGGCAACCGATCTGCGGGCTGTATGATGGCATTTCGGAAGGAATTAATGGAGAACATAATCCCTTTTCCAACTCAGATTCCTTTGATGATTCATGATAATTGGATTACAATTGTGGCTGCCATGTTGGATAAAATCGGAATGATAGAAGAAAAACTGAATTCTTATCGCCAACATAGTTTTCAACAAATTGGTACTCAAGCAAAAGAAGCGAGTAAAGCGGTTTCATTAAAAGAAAGATTTTCACGCCCTCGAAATGAAAAACTTGCGCCTTTCTTGGAAAAAAGAGATTATTTTTGTGAGTTGAAAAATGCTTTAATGGAACGGATTGATGCCGATAATCATAATTTCAAGCATTTTGATAAAATTATTCATTACTACGAGACCAGGGGTACGCTTTCTCGTTTTCGTTTAACGAGATTATTCCCTATTTTAAATTTACTTTTTAAAGGCGATTATCATCGGTATAAAGACCAAGAAGCGTCTTGGAAAGCTCCGCTTGTTGCCGCTTTGGGCGATTTGTTAGAATAAAATATGAAATTAATATACACAGTCTGTACGGCTAATTATTTGTATCAAGCCCTCACAATGGGCGAATCCTTAAAAAAAACAAATCCAGCTTATGAATTAATCATTGGTTTAGTGGATGAATTGCCCGTTACGGATTTTGAAATTCCTTATCAAATTATTCGTATTTCGGATATTCAGCCTGTCAATTTAGCGGGATTCAAGGGTGAATATACGGTTATGGAAGTCGCCACGGCTTGCAAACCAGTTTTTGGATTATATTTGTTCGAAAAATATTCAGATTTAGAAAAACTCATCTATTTTGATACTGATTTATGGATAACCGATAGTGTTGAATCAATCGAAAAAAACCTTGATTTTTACGACATTATCATCACTCCACACATCACGCAACCCATTGATTTACAGGAAGAATGGAATGAAAAGCAGTTTCTAAATGCGGGATTATACAATACGGGTTTTGTTGGATTGAAGCGTTCTGAAAATACGTTTAAATTCTTGAATTGGTGGAAAAATCATTTGAAGGATTACGGTTATTATGATTTTTGCAAGGGAATGGGAATTGATCAATTATGCGTCAATTTTGTGCCAATTTTTTATGATAAAGTCTTAGTAGAGTATAGTCCGGCGTACAATTTGGCTTACTGGAATATTCATGAAAGAATGGTTAGTCTAATGAATGGAAAATATGTAATCAATGGGAAAGAGAATTTGCTATTTTTCCATTTTAGTGGTTATACTCCAGACACGCCTGAATTGCTTTCTAAACACATAAAATCTTCGAAAATCTTTAATTATCCAGCCTTAAGGCCACTATTTAAGGAATATAATGAAGCATTAGTAAGAAACCATTTTCAATTTTTTAAGCAAATAATTCCTGCCTACGGAAAGTTTACTCCTCCAAAAAAAGAGAAGAATTTTATTATGAATTTGATAGAAAAATCAGCTTGGAAAGCGATTAATTTTATTGAGAATTATTAGAAGTCAGGCACAAAGAAGCAAAGGCACACAGGAACGTAGTAATTTAGCCCTAATAAAAATTAGAGAATAAAAATGAAAATTTTAGTAGAAGAAATGTTATTTTCAAAACTATTCTCTAAACCCTAATCTTTATTCTCTAACCAAAGCCTTATTAATATCACTCGCCAACGAAGGCCCTGCGTAAATAAATCCAGTATAAATTTGAATTAAGGATGCTCCTGCATTCAATTTTTCGATTGCATCCTCCGGTGAATGAATCCCGCCAACGCCAATGATTGGGAACGATTTATTCGATTTTTGTGATAAATATTTGATCACTTCCGTTGAGCGTTTTGTAACTGGTTTACCACTTAATCCCCCCATTTCTTTTACCAAATTTTCGTCAGATTTTAAGCCTTCTCTTGAAATAGTTGTGTTTGTCGCAATTACACCCGCAATCTTGGTTTCTTGTACTATTTCAACAATATCATTCAATTGAGAATCCGTTAAATCTGGCGCAATTTTCAACAAAATTGGTTTTTGTTTTGCTTTCTTTTCGTTTTCATTTTGAAGCGTTTGTAATAATTGCTTCAAAGGTTCTTTTTCCTGCAATGCTCTCAAATTTGGCGTATTGGGTGAACTTACATTTATCACAAAATAATCAACCACCTCAAATAATTCGTGGAAACAAATTAGATAATCGTCCACCGCATTTTCATTAGGTGTAAGTTTGTTTTTACCAATATTTCCACCAATCAAAATATCACTTTTCCGTTTTCTTAATTGTTCAACCGCTACTTTTACTCCTTCATTATTAAAACCCATTCGATTGATTAAGGCTTGGTCGTCCTTCAATCTGAAAAGTCTGGGCTTGTCATTTCCTGCTTGTGCTTTTGGAGTCAATGTTCCGATTTCGATAAAGCCAAATCCTAAGTTTGCAAATTCATCAATCATGACGGCATTTTTATCAAAACCTGCGGCCAACCCTACTGGATTTTTGAATTTTAATCCAAAAACTTCACGTGCTAAAAGAGGATTTTCGTAGTGATAAATTGCCTTAAATATTTGGGGTACAAAAGGAATTTTGAAGAGAAATTTAATCAAATTAAAGGTAATGTGATGTGCATTTTCAGCATCAAATTTGAATAAGATCGGTTGGAGAATATAGTTGTACATTTTTGTTCGTTTTGGTTTTAATCCGAAGTAGTAACTTTAGCTTACTTTACAAATTTACAACACACAAAAAGAAAACCCTGCAAAAGCATAAACTTTGCAGGGTTTTCGACTGGTAAAAATGATAATTATTTCTTCGCAGGTTTTTTAAAGATAGCCTCATCAATTGTTGGATTCAATTTGATTGTTTCCGTCTCAATAGTCATCATTCCACCCATTGGACTGGCCGTTTCCATCGTAAATGGAAAAGTCAAACCTTCAACTTGTTTAAAATTCGAGAAATTCACTTCGGCATCAATGTCTTTTCCTTGAATATTTCTCTTTCCGGATGATTTTAGGGTATAAAAATTTGCGGTAGAAAGGAAGAGGTTCGTAATATCTCCGTTTTTTTCAGTCAATTTTAAATGATAAACATCTACGCCATCCAATTTTTCTTTGCCAACTAATTCTACAGTTGAACCATTATCCTTGTAATTCAATAAAGAACCACCCAAATTGACTTGTTTTCTGCTTTCCTTGATTAATGCTCCAGGCATATCTTCTGGTTCGCCCGTACCGCCCATCATGGCTGGTTGTTGAGCCCAACCCGTTTCACCGTTAATCGCTGAAATAATTTCTTGTCCCATTACTGAAATGTCAGTTCTAAGACTTTTTCCATTCACAATAACGGTTTTACTATCAATATCCATTCCTTGGACTGAAAATTTATTCTTCATTTCCATTGATTTTAATGCTTTCCATTTATCGGCTCCGCCCATGGCTTCAATATGTTTCGCTACAATTTCATCTGCAGTTTGAGCGAAAGACAGGGCTGAAGTTGCCAATACTAGGAATGCCGAAGCAATAATTTTTGTAAGTTTCATTTGCTTGTTTTTAGTTTAAGTTTCCATAAGAGAAACGTTTTTTTAGAATATTGATGAAATTTAAGCATGATTTTTTTTATCACAAAATATATCAGGATAATCAGTAAAAACAGCGGATAAAAGGTAATTAGCGAAATTAGTGGTATGAGTATTTTGCCTCAAAATCCTTATGAATGACGTATTTTGAAAAATGGATTTTGGCATAATTAAAAATAATCATGTATGATTTATTCGCATCTTTCCATTTGCTTTATGGCTGAAAAGTAGCATTTATTAAATCTGAATATGTGAAGCACTTGATTGGATTGAAAGATGTGGATTGGTTTGCTATTCCACTGGTAAAAAATATTTTCATGGTGAACATAGTGGTAGGAGGTAGCGGAACTAAAAACCAAAAACTCCTCAAAAATGTCTTAATTTTTGAGGAGTTGATTAATAATTATTTAATTTTTAAGTCTTCGTTACAAATTAGTTTATGTATTAATTTGTTGCAATAGCTTGATTAATAACGTATTGCCTAATAACTAAATGTTAATCCCTATTGGGTATTTTAAACTTTTGAAACAATTTGTTGTTTTTTGGGAAACGAACGAACAGCAATTCCCAAAGCTAAAAATGTGAGAACGCCGGCCATGAAAAATGCCGCTCCAGGAAATTGGAAATGGTCTTTCCCATCCGAATAATACGAAAATAAGTAGGAAGCGAGTAAAGGACCAATGATGGTCGTAACACTTTGTAAACTGGTAATTCCACCCTGCAATTCACCTTGTTCGTTGGGTGCTACCTGTTTAGTAATGAGACTTTGAAGGGCTGGACCCGCAATTCCGCCTAAACCAAAAGGAATCATAAAAGCGTACATCATCCAGCCTTGTGTGGCAAGTGAAAACAAGACAAACCCGGCGCCGTAAAACAATAAACCGATAACAACTGAATTTCTATCACCGATTTTTGGATTAATGATTCTGTTCAATCCTCCTTGGACGAGCGCTACCATAAAGCCCACAAAACCCAAAGAATATCCTACTTGGTCAGAATTCCAACCAAATTCTTTCATCGTGAAATATGACCATGTACTTGGATGCGTTTGCCCAGCAATTTGCAAGCAGAATAATGCGCCAACCAAACCAAGTAGCGCAGGAAAGCGTCCCAAATTTTTGAGCGAACCAATAGGATTTGCTCGTTTCCAATCGAACTCTCTACGATTTTCTTTTGATAAAGATTCAGGTAATACAAAATATCCATAGAGTGCATTGACGAGTGTGAGGCCCGCCGCAAACATAAATGGAACACGTGAACCGTAACCTCCCAAAATACCACCAATTGTAGGGCCTATAATAAATCCCAAACCAAAAGCAGCCCCTACCATTCCGAAATTTTTTGAACGATTTTCATCATTTGAAATATCAGCAATATAGGCAGTTGCGGTTGTAAAACTTGCTCCTGTAATTCCTGCAAGGATTCTTCCGACAAAAAGCCATGCCATTGTGGGAGCGTAAACTAAAATCATATAATCCAAGAAAAAGCCAAAAAGAGAGGCTAAAATTACGGGGCGGCGACCAAATTTATCGCTCAATCCACCAATGATAGGCGAAAATATAAATTGCATTACTGCGTAAGAAGCCATCAAATACCCCGAAAGCTGAGAGGCTTCGCTGAGTCCCTTTCCCGTAAGTTCAAGTAAAATTTTAGGGAGTACTGGGATAATAATTCCAATTCCAAGAACGTCAATTAGAATCGTGATAAAGATAAAAACAATGGCAGGATTACGCTTTTTGGACATGAGCAATGGTTGATAAAATGTCTTGCAAGTTAGTCATTTTTAAACAAATTTTCCTTAGTAAAACGTAACCCTGACATTCAAGACTAAATTTTAAACCCAATTTTATCGCTCAAAAATGCCTTACTAATCTCTGCTGATTGCTTTGGAGAGCGGTTTTGAACGGGTACACCATCTAATTCAACGATTGCCCATTTCTTAAAATTAATTTTTTGTAAATTATCAAAAACGGCCTTCAGATTTACATTTCCTTGTCCCAATTCCACGAATTTATAGGCATTTTTGTCCTCTGGTTTATCAGCTAATGGAGACTGTACATCTTTAATATGAAGGGCATCAATGATATCTTTGTAGTCCAGTACCGCTTTGGCTGGATTTCCTCCTCCTTGATGATAATGGGCGACATCCAACAATAATTTTAAATATTTTGGATTCATGGCTTGCACAATCACATCCACTTCTTCGGGCGTTTCGCCAAATTGATTCATGTGGTTATGGTAAGTTGTCTGAATGCCCAAATCGGCCGTTTGCTTACCAATTTCGTTCATGACAAAAGCCAATCTTTTTAGTTCTTCGGTAGTTGGTAATGAGCCTTTTTTACGAAGTGAATTTGTTAATTGGATGGAAGTGCCTCCCAATGCTTTCACAAAACTGGCGTGAGCCACGTGAATATCGATGGTACTTTTTTCTTTGGCGGGGTCAATCTCTACATTTCCGCTCGAAAACATCGGTAAAGCCAGACCATTAGCTAAGATTTGCTCTTTCAATTCGCTGACTTTGGTTTTGTAATTGTCATAAGAATTGGCACGTAATTGTACTCCTTTAAAGCCCAATGAGGCGATATCCTTCATCGCATCCAAATCTTTTCCCCCCCAAGTGATAGCAGAATAAGCTAATTTTAAATTTGGTGTTTTGGCTAAACTTTCCCAAGAAATCATTGAAGCAGTGGTAATTAGACCCGCTTGAAATAAGAAATTACGACGTGATATTTCGGACATTTTGTGAATATTTTGAATAGTTGAATTGATAAATCTAAAAGACAAATCATCAGAAAAGTTACTGAAAAAAACATGCAGCCATTTTGCCAATAACCCTATACAACTATTTAATAGTTTTTCGAAAGTCCAATTCTCTGCTATCTTTTATCTGACCTTAATATCTATTCGTATTTTAAGGTTCGATTTTCAGAAAATAACTAATCATAATCAGCTGTCCATACCCAGTAAGAACGTTGTTTCATTTGTAATGTTAATTTCAAATACGATTCACACTAAATCTTCTCCTTCTTAATATAAAATAATTCCGTGGCAATTTTGAATTCCTGTCCTCCTAATTTCT
>JBBAKZ010000088.1:0-8332 GCA_040403275.1 Arcicella sp.
CCAGAATTTAGACGCAATTGGCTCGACCGTAAGAATTTATCAAAAAGGACAATTTCAAACTTTACAACAAATGCCAAATCGGGGATTTCAATCTTCGGTCGATTTAACTATGAACTTTGGCTTAAGTCAAAATGCTTCAATAGATTCTTTGGTAATCGTTTGGAATGACGATAAAAAACAAGTCATAAAAAAGCCCAAAGCCGACCAATTATTGGTCTTAGATTATCAAAAAGCCAATGAGATTTGGAAGTTTATTCCTCCAGTTATTTCAACGAAATTTACGGATATTACTTCCCAAACACTTGATTTTCAGCACATTGAAAATGATTTTGTGGATTATAATCGTGATATCTTATTGCGGCAAAAATACTCTACCGAAGGGCCAGCTTTGGCCATTGGGGATGTCAATGGTGATGGTTTGGACGATGCTTATATTGGTGGTTCTCAAGAACATCCTAAGTTTTTATACATTCAACAAAAAAATGGGAAAATGCTTCCTGCCAAAACGGAAGCCTTTAATCGGGATAATTATTTAGAAATCGTTGATGCCATTTTCTTTGATGCCGACAATGATAAAGACCTTGATTTATACGTAGTTACGGGTAGTAATGAATATGAACCAAGTGCGCTTCAACTGCGTGACCGTCTGTATATGAATGATGGGAAGGGGAATTTTACCGAAAATCAAAACCTTCCTGCCATTCTGGCCAGCGGTTCTTGCGTGAAAGCGGGTGATTATGACCACGATGGCGACCTTGATTTATTTGTGGGTTCAAGATTAATTCCTTCCCAATATGGCAGAAATCCTACCTCTACACTTCTCCAAAATGATGGCAAAGGGAATTTTAAAGATGTGAGTAAAACGGTTTTGGGAGAAACTCAAAATTTAGGAATGATTAAGGATGCTGCTTGGTTGGATACTGACGGAGATAAATTTCCAGAATTGATTTTGGTAGGTGATTGGATGCCCGTAACGATTTTGAAAAATACCAAAGGAACTTTCAATGTTGCCAACAAAACGGAGTTACCAGTTTCAAACGGTTGGTGGAATTGTATTCAGCCCGTGGACGTGGACGATGATGGTGATATGGATTTTGTGTTGGGAAATCTTGGACTGAATAATAACTTCAAAGCTTCTGAAAATGAACCAGTTGAGTTATACGTCAACGATTTTGACCGTAACGGAACCACTGAGCAAGTTATCACTTGTTACCGTCAAGGTAAGAGTTGCCCAGCCATTTTAAAAGCCGATTTGCAGAAACAAATTCCAGTCATCAAACAGAAATTTTTAAAGTTTTCGGATTACGCA
Organism: Arcicella sp.; assembly: GCA_040403275.1. GTDB lineage: Bacteria > Bacteroidota > Bacteroidia > Cytophagales > Spirosomataceae > Arcicella. The sequence goes on from JBBAKZ010000088.1 coordinate 1,310, forward strand.
AAAGCCTCCATCAATGATTTATTCACGGATGCACAAATGGAAGGTAAAACGCTGCAAATGGTCAACAATACCCAATCTTCATTTTTAATAAATGAAGGTAATGGTAAATTTAGGCTCAAAGCCTTACCGCAAGAAGCCCAAGTTTCGCCAATTAACAGCATTCAGACGATTGATTACAACAAAGATGGACATCAAGATATTCTTCTGGTTGGAAATTTCTTCGATAATATTCCTGAAATTGGCAGATACGATGCAAATTACGGAATCATTTTAGCAGGAAAAGGGAAAGGAAATTACAGCGTTCAAACTTCAAAACAAACTGGTTTTTTTACCAAAGGACAGGTTCGTAAAATGCGTGTTATCAATGGTTTGGGTGGTAAAAAAGAAGTAGTTTTGGTGAAGAATAATGAGAAGGCTCAAGTGTTTGGAGTGAAATAATTGAAATAAACTTTAGAAAAATGCGAAAGCAAATAAAATATATCCTAATCACACTCCTAATCCTAACGCTATTCTCCTGCAAAAAAGCATCAGAAGACATAAAACTGTTTGAAAAAATTCCCAGTTCGGAAACTAATATCACCTTTAGTAATCATTTGACCGATACCAAAGACTTCGGAATTTTGGATTATCTCTATTTTTATAATGGTGCCGGCGTAGCTTCGGGTGATATAAATAATGATGGATTGGTTGATTTATTTTTTGTATCCAATCAAGGAGAAAATAAATTATACCTTAATAAAGGCGATTTACGCTTTGAAGATATTAGTCAAAAAGCGGGTATCAAAGGAGATGCCAATTGGAAAACGGGCGTAACGATGGCGGATGTCAATGGGGATGGATTTTTGGATATTTACGTTTGTGCCGTGGGAAAATACAAAGGACTCAAAGGAAAAAATGAATTGTATATCAATAACAAAAACGGAACTTTCAGCGAAAAAGCCCAAGAATACGGCTTGGATTTCGCTGGTTTTTCAACCCAAGGTGCATTTTTTGATTACGATAAAGACGGAGACCTTGACTGTTTTCTTCTAAATCATGCCGTACATACCTCACGGTCGCACGGAAATGTAAGTACACGAACCGAGAAGGATGCAGAAGCAGGAGATTATTTATTTGAAAATGTCGATGGGAAATTCCAAGATGTGAGTGAAAAATCGGGCATATTTCAAGCAACCATGGGTTATGGATTGGGCATTGCCATTGCGGATGTGAATAATGATGGTTGGGAAGATATTTATGTGAGTAATGATTTTCACGAAGATGATTACCTGTATATGAATCAGAAAAGTAAAGATGGTTCGTCTCGCCGATTTGTTGAAGAAGGTAGACTTCGCATGAAACATACCAGTCGGTTTTCAATGGGATCGGATATTGCGGACATCAATAATGATGGTTTTTTAGACGTGATGACTTTGGATATGTATCCCGAAGACGAAACCGTTGAAAAAAGTTCAGCGGGTGAAGATCCATTGGATATATTTCTTGCCAAATTAGAATTTGGGTATTCTTATCAATACAGTCGTAATTGCCTACAATTAAACCAAGGCGGAAAGAATTTTATCGATGTTGCGGCTTTGGCGGGTGTCGTTTCTACCGATTGGAGTTGGAGCGTATTGATGAATGATTTTGATGGCGATGGACTGAAAGATATTTTCGTGGCCAACGGAATTGTGCGTCGCCCGAACGACCTCGATTATATCAAATATACCATTGGCGATAACGTTCAGAATGGTTTTGACCAAAAGGCGTTGGCTTTAATGCCCGAGGGAAAAATTCATAATTACTTTTTCAAGGGAAATACTTCTTTACAATTTGAAGATAAATCTATGTCGTGGGGCTTCGAAGAGGCAAATATTTCCAACGGTGCAACGTATGCGGATTTGGATAATGACGGAGATTTGGAAATTATTACCAATAACATCAACGAAGAAGCGACAATTTATAAAAACCAAAATATTGAAAAATTGAAAAATGGATTCTGTAAAATTAACTTAAAAGGAGAAAGCAAAAATACGTTTGGCATAGGAGCGAAGGTGATTGTCAAAGCGAATGGCATCGAACAAACCCAGCAAAATATGCCAACTCGGGGGTTTATGTCGGCTGTTGCACCAATTTTGACTTTTGGTTTAGGAAGAAATTCGACGTTGATTGATACCATCAAGATAATTTGGGAAAGTGGGAAAGTCCAAATTTTGACGAATGTAAAACTGAATAGCGTTTTGACTTTGAATGAAAAAGATGCTCAATTGCCAATTTCTCAACCTAATAATTTCTCAACATTTATTTTTGATGAAATTGCTAACAAATTAAACATCAATTTCACTCACAAGGAAAACCAATATTTTGACTTTACCCGAGAGTCGCTGATGCCATTTAAAGTTTCAACGGAAGGTCCGAAAATGGCAATTGGCGACGTAAATGGCGATGGGAAAGATGATTTGTACGTATGTGGAGCTAGAAATCAGGCTGGAGAATTATTTTTGCAAAAAAAATCGGGTTTTTCGCCTTCCAAACAAATAAGTATCCAAGAAGATGCTATTTTTGAAGATGTGGATGCCGTTTTTTTGGATATTGATAATGACAAAGATCTTGATTTGTACGTGATTTCGGGTGGAAATGAATTCTTGGGAAATAGTATTGAGCAATTCGACCGAGTGTATCGCAATGATGGGAAAGGGAATTTTACGAAAGATAAAAATGCCCTTCCGCCGATGTTTACGAATAAATCTTGCGTAAGACCTTTTGATTTTGATAAAGATGGCGATTTAGACCTTTTTGTGGGTGGACGTGTAGTGCCATATAGTTACGGAAAAACACCAAAATCGTATCTATTAGTGAATAATGGAAAAGATTCGTCGCCACGATTTTTGGATAAAACCAAAGTACTAGCACCCGAAATTGAAAACGCAGGCATGGTTACGAATGCTATTTGGGCAGATATTGACAAGGACGGAGACACTGATTTAACCGTAATTGGCGATTGGATGCCAATTCAAACCTACGAAAACATCAACGGAAAATTCAAGAAGATAGATAATGGATTGTCTGAAAACACAGGTTTTTGGCAAGGAATTGTTGCCAATGATTTTGATAGCGATGGTGACATAGATTTTGTCGTTGGAAATTTGGGAACGAATACCAAATTTAGAAAAAATCCAAGAGGGAATATTCTGAAAATGTACGTCAAAGACATTGATAAAAACGAAAGCGTTGAGCAAATTTTGGTGTATAACCGAGGAGATAAATGGTTTCCAATCGCAACAAAGGACGAAATTGGTAAGCAAATTCCGAGTATTATCAACAAACAATTCACCGATTATTCGCAATATGCTGGAAAGGAAATTAGCGATTTATTGACTTCCAATGAATTGGACGGAGCAGAAGAAAAGCAAGTGAATACCTTTGAATCGGTCTATTTAGAAAATTTGGGAGGCAAGAAATTTAAATTGAAAGCCTTACCAACGATAGCCCAAACTTCTAAAATAATGACCTTATTATTAGATGATTATGATGGCGACGGTATCAAAGATGTCATTGTTGGTGGCAATTTTTATGGCTCAAACATGTACCAAGCTCGTTACGACGGCAGTTATGGACTAATCCTAAAAAGCGATGGAAAGGGTAATTTTAAATCCATTATTCCAAGCCAAAGCGGTTTGTTACTTCATGATGAAATACGTGATATTCAAATTATGGAGGTAAATAAATTGCCTTATTATTTGATTGCAAGGAATCATACGAACTTGCAGGTTTTCAAGAAAAATAGATAATTTTATAATAAATTATAAAAACAGCAAAATCATGGGATTAGTACACGCAGAAATAGAGTTAATTAATGCGGGAGATTTGGAACTTGCAAGAAGACACTTCATAGGTGAAAAAGAAGTTAGGCGAATGTGGATAACTGGATTAGTTGATACAGGTAGTTACATGCTGTGCATAAATGAGTCTATTCAGTCGCAGATGCAATTTCCCGTTATGGAAAGGAGAACAGGGCAAATGGTAAACGGCGAAATTATAGAATGTGATGTGGTTGGGCAGGTTGAACTCCGATTCAAAAACCGTAGAACCCAATGTAACGCCATGGTTTTACCCGCCGACAATGAGGTGTTAATTGGTGCAATTCCACTGGAAGATATGGATGTTCTTATCCATCCACAGCGTCAAGAGTTAATCGTAAACCCCGATCATCCGTATTTTGCACAAATGAAATTAAAAGGAATAAAGTAAAAATTTCCTCGTAATAATCAAAAAATAATCAGCATTTTTATTTGAAGTAAATAGTTGATTATCAGATAGTTATTGCCGAATATCCAATTACGAACAACCACATAAATACCTTACGCTCATAAAAAATGAAAAACAAAAAACTTATTCTTTGGTCGCTGACGGTTGCGTTGAGTGGCTTTTTATTCGGTTTAGATACCGCTGTCATTTCTGGAGCCGAGCAAAAAATCCAAACGCTGTGGTCATTGAGCAATACGTTGCACGGTTTTGCCATTGCCATTGCGTTGTACGGAACCGTATTTGGCGCAGCTTTTGGCGGTTGGTTTGCCGATAAATTAGGAAGAAAAAGGGCTTTGTTTTGGTTGGGTGCCTTATTTTTCGTTTCAGCCGTAGGTTCAGCCATTGCCCAAGACGTTTATACTTTTATGTTTTTTCGTTTTATTGGCGGTTTATGTATTGGAGCGTCTTCGGTGGTTTCTCCTTTGTACATTTCTGAAATTGCTCCTGCCAAAAAACGTGGTTTTCTCGTGGCTTTATTTCAGTTCAATATCGTCTTCGGAATCATGATTGCCTACGTTTCTAACTATTTTTTCCAAGCCATGGGTGGCGAAAGCGATTGGCGTTGGATGTTGGGAATTGTCGGAATTCCATCGTTAATTTTCACGGGATTAACCTTGTTAATTTGAGAAAGTCCCAGATGGTTGATTCTTAAGAAAAATGATATTGAAGCTGCCAAAGTGGTTTTAAATGAAATTGACCCAGAAACTGCCGAAGCAACCTTGGCTTCAATTCTTCAATCTCAGCAAAATAATATTAAGTTAGGGAATGTAACTTTCTTCTCAAAAAAATACGCTTTCCCGATTTTACTGGCATTTTTAATGGCATTTTTTAATCAAGTTTCTGGAATTAATGCCATTATTTATTACGCTCCGAGGGTTTTTGAAATGTCAGGGTTGGGAAAAGCGACGGCTCTACTTTCATCGGTGGGTATTGGACTTATTAATTTAATTTTCACGATGTTAGGCGTTTCTTTGATTGACAAATTTGGTCGAAAAAGGTTGATGTATGTAGGCTCAATTGGTTATATTATTTCATTAAGTTTAATTGCGAGAGCATTTTACGTACAACAATTTGACGGAATGACGTTTTTTGTTTTTGCCTTCATTGCGGCTCATGCCGTCGGACAAGGTGCCGTAATTTGGGTATTTATTTCAGAGATTTTTCCAAACGAAGTACGTGCCTCGGGACAAGCTTTTGGAAGTTTAACGCACTGGGTTTTTGCGGCCATTATTACCAATATTTTCCCTTATTTTGCCGGCCAATTTGGTGGAACACCCATTTTTATGTTCTTTACCGCAATGATGGTTTGTCAACTATTATACGTTTGGTTATTGATGCCAGAAACAAAAGGCGTGGCTTTAGAAGACATGGATTTATCAATTAATAATTAACTTTGATAATTGTTAATTAAAATATTAGATAAACAAAAATGCCGATTTGGAACTATCAATTCCAAATCGGCATTTTTTATCGAACATCGAACATCGAACATCGAACATCATTCAAACATCATTCAAACATCAAATACAAAGTAACAGTATGACTATTAAGTCCTTGTATATCTCTGGCATAAGGATTGTTATTGGTTGGCGTAATAAACATATTGGTAATACCGTGTGAAAAACGGAGCTCAGGCGTGAATTTAAAATATTTAAAAAATTGCTCGAATCCAACCCCGTATTCCAAAGATAAATCGCCCGTTTTAGTATCTAATCTCCTTGTTGAAGCGGCATTTTTCCTAACATTCGCTTCAATGCCAATCTTGAAACCTGCATCCACAAACATTCTTGAATTGCCCCTTCTTTGAGATTTATATTTCAATAAAAGCGGAATTTCCAACCAAGTAGATTCACGTAGTTCAGCGGGAAAATTAGGAGAATTATTAAAGCGATAATCAACCTGACGGCCGTATAAAGCAATGTTCATTCCGGTTTTAAAGTCAAATCTATCCGTTAATTTAAAATTGACCAAACCTCCGACTTGAAAACCAAAATTACTTGGTGAAACGATGGTTACCGCTGAATCCGTAGCAATTCCCGAACCAAAATTCTTACTATGATAAACATTAAATCTGGATGAGCCAAAGCCAAATAGGAAGCCAAAATGGACCGTTTTGTCATCGTAGAATTCATCATAAATGCGCTTATAATTATATTTTTGAGCGGATGAATGATGAGATAATCCAGCCATGAAAATACAGGTAAAAATCACAAAAAGAATTACTTTCTGCCTATATAAATGGTACTGATGCCAAATGTGAGTGGTAAACATTGAGTGTTGTTAAAGCCTGCCCGGTGAAATACCTTCATAAAATCGTCTCCTTCTGGAAATGCTTGCACTGAATCATACAAGTAAGTATAGGCGGAAGTGTCCTTCGAGACGATTTTGCCAACGGTAGGCAGAATATTTTTGAAATAAAAATTATACAATTGTTTCATTGGAAACTTCTGAGGTTTTGAAAATTCCAAGACTACGCAAGTTCCACCCGATTTCATCACACGGCACATATCAGTTAATCCTTTTTCGAGATTTTCAAAGTTCCGTACTCCAAAACTAACGATAACGGCATCAAAAGTATTGTCTTCAAATTGCAATTTCTCCGAATCGCCGCTTTGCAAAGTTACGACAGATTCCATGCCAAGTTTCTTGATTTTTTCACGACCAAAACTCAACATTCCTTCTGAAATATCCACGCCCACGATTTTATCGGGTTTCAAAGCCAAAGCCTCAATTGCA
>JBBAKZ010000088.1:8342-9448 GCA_040403275.1 Arcicella sp.
TACCCGTAGCAATATCCAAAATGGTTTTAGGATTCGCCTTTCTTAACAATTTAATGGCTTTTTTCCGCCACAAAATATCAATTCCTCCACTCAATAAATGATTCAAAAAATCATATTTGGGCGAAACATTATCAAACATTTGAGCCACTTGCTCTTTCTTAGAAGCATCTTGCTCTTTATATGGAACGACAGTCATTTTTCGTAGTACGGCGGTGCGACGATTCGCCATCCTTGTCCGTTTTAATGATTTAATACAACAAAATTACAATACACTGCTTAGATAACCCCTCATTTAAAAAGATTGTTTCCCTAAAACTCTGTTTTGTAATATTAATCGTAAATTGGAAAACAATCATCAACCTCAAAACAATCTAGTTATTTATGTACAACATCGGGCTTTACATTTTATCATTCTTCTTTATCGCAGGCGGTATTTACCACTTCGTCAAACCCAAATTTTACCTTTATATGATGCCTCCCTACATTCCTAATCATAAATTAATGGTATTATTGAGTGGCATAACCGAGGTTATTTGTGGCGTGGGTTTATTGTTCACCGCCACTCGTTCCATTTCGGCTTGGGGAATTATTGCCATGTTGCTCCTATTTTTTACCGTTCATATTTTCATGCTCACTTCCGATAAATTTCATAAAATATCAAAAGCCTTTTTGTGGATAAGGATTGTATTGCAATTTGGGTTTATTTATTGGGCGTTTTTGTATGTCTAAGGAAAACTTACCATTTAATAATATCGTCATAAATCCATGAAAATCTTTCATGGATTTTTTATTTGTAACTATCTGATTATCAATAGTTTGAATTTATGTCCCCCGCTAATAATTTTTTTATACGTTGAAAAATAAATTTGGATAAACAAAATAAGTTTTTATGTAACATTCACATATTGCATATATTAATCCAAAAATATAAAATACATGCAAATAGTATCTAAATACTCCATAAAATTCCATATAGCAATATATTATGTATGAACAACACCATAAATTTTTCATGCCTAAATATCACCAAATATATACACATAAAATTGGGCAAGAATTACATAAAATTTGAATAATAGCCAAACAACATCTAAAAATTCTAGAAA
>JBBAKZ010000089.1:0-4789 GCA_040403275.1 Arcicella sp.
AAAAACCTGAAATTATTAAATCGATTCTAGGTTTTTCTAATCTGCTTTCTGTGTTAAGAGAGCGATGCACATTTTAATACCTTCTTCGTAGTTTTTAATTTTGATGTTTTCGTTTGGTGCATGTATATTGTTATAAGGATTAGGAATTCTCAACGAAACCGCTGGTACATCTAAGGTTTCAATAAATGAAGCCATGGGTTGTGAACCTCCGGTGGCACGTACTTTTAAAAATTTGCCCACCGATCTTTCCATTGATTTTCCTAACCAAAGACCAATTTCTGCATCCATTGGAGTCCTAAATGGAAGCGACCCCTCTTTTTGCTTCAGTGTAGCCAAAGTTTTGAATTTGGCTCGTTGCTGGTCGGTGGGTAAACTATCAATTAATGTTACGCCTTGTTGTATCAAATATTTTTTGATTAAACCTATTTGCCTCGAACCAGGGGTTTCGGGTACTAAGCGTAAATCTAACTCAGCAATAGCCATATTTGGAATGGTGGTGGTCACCTCTTTTCCTATATTTGATGCTCGCATACCACGGATATTTAAGCTTGGATACTGCATTGCTTCCTGATAACTTTCACCCACTTTTTCTGCTTCTGCTATTCCAATTTCAGTATTTATTTCTGCCATATTTTCTGGTATTTCATCAAAAGATTTTTTATCCGCTTCTGATATATTTACCCCATCATAGTAACCTGGAATCGTTACTCTGCCGTCATCGTCTTTCATACCCGCTAAAAGTTTTGCTAATTTTAGCGCTGGATTTGGGGCATAGTTGCCATATTGTCCGCTGTGTAGATTTTCTTTGGCACCAAATACGGTAAGGGTTAGCGTTGCAATACCTCTGGCGCCAAACATAATAGTTGGAATATCTGAAATATGTCTTGTACCATCCATGATAACCAAACGGTCAGCCGCCAAAAGTGCACGATTCTTTTTTACTAAATCTGCGATAGTTGGTGAACTTAACTCCTCCTGAAAATCCATAATCACTTTTATATTATATTCAGGCACGATATTTCTTTTTCTTAAAGCGTTAAAAGCAGAAATAAAGCACATAGCAGGCCCTTTTGAGTCGGAGGTCGACCGTGCAAATATTTTCCATTCAGGGTCTATCTTTTTTTCAATCTCTTGCCACGAAATTTCATCTCCTTTTTGATTTTTAATCACTGGTTCGAAAGGACTGCTTTGACTCCAAGCAGACTTATCTACTGGTTGCCCGTCTATTTGTAAATAAAACAACACATTCGGCTTTTTGGGGTCGGTAATATATTCGGCATATAAATGGGGTATTTTTGACGATACGAGTTCAGTGGTCTTAAACCCTAGACTTTGAAATGTTTTTTCACACCATTTTAGGTTGGACTCAATTTGTTGCGGATAATTACCATCATTAGGCATTTTTAGAAATTCTCTGAACATCAAAAGCGAGCCTTTAATCTCGGCTTTTTCAATTTCATTTATTTCGAGTTTGCTTAAGTTTTGACCAAAAAGGGACAATTGGAAAAAATATAGAAAAACAAAAAAAAGTCTCATGTGCTTTACTAATTTAAAATTACATATAATTTGAGGAGATAGGAAAGTCTAATTAAATAGCCAAAAGTTGGTTCAAATTATTAGGTTCATTTATGTTTCATGGTAAAAATATTACACCTTTGATTCAAACGGGTTTTCATTTAGGTAAAATCTCCATCATTTTAAGCGCTGCAAATTTTCCTTTTTCATCAATTAATTTTCTTGAAGTGTTATCTCCAATTTCGTAAGTTATTCCGACGGCATTAAAATTTACAAAAAACCAGTTTTTTGAAACTGGCTGACCAAGAATTGAGGGCGAAATTTCAGGTTTATATCCAGAAAAGTTATCTTGAATACTTTTTAACCAAGTATTTGTAAATTTAGGTATAACCGAAATTGAATCTGAAAGATTGGTGTAATAAACATCATTGAAAGTCGAATGGAAATCTAAACCCAAAACGACTCGATTATTTGTATTTTTGGCGTAATCTTTAATAAAATCAGATACAACTTTTGTTTCGGGCTGGTTATACAAAGCCCAATCTCTGTTTAAGTCAATACCCCCAGCATTATGTCGCCATTGGCCTAATGCAACACCGTCAGGGTTGAGAATCGGCAACACCAACACATTATATTTTTTCAAAAAACTGGTTTGAACGCTTGATGGAGTAAGAATCCCTTCCACAAATGCCGTGAGAGCAAATTGCCCAGTAACTTCAGGCGGGTGTTGTCTGCTTAAAAGAACGACTAAGTCTTTATTTCTATTTGTACCTTCGCTTATTTCAAAATATTTAATTTCTCTTCCCAATTTGCTTTTTCCTGCTGTACCAGTTTTAATCAAACTAGAATTACGCTCTTGCAAAAAAGACAACCAAATGTTAAGTTCTTTGCCCGTGTACAACTCTTGAGCAGAAACCCATGTAGTATCGGAGCTAATATTTAATGCTATCTTTTCTTTCTTTTCAAAAGTTCCCCTGTTTTTCGTATCAATGTCTATCCAATCGGACCCATTTTTGCTTAATTTAGACGCATACCTGTGCTGATAATCTCCATAATTAAATACCAAAAAAACTTTTTTGGGTGTTTTGCTCCAAATTTTAAAGGAATACCAAGGGCTACTGTTTATTGGCTCATTCTCTGGAAAACTATTAATTAAAAAAGTAGAATCATTAAGAGAACTAAAACCGTTTATTCTTGCTCCATCAAACATATTGCTTGCAAATACGCCTTGGTTAGTAGCAAATACTTTTCGTTCAAATAATAAAATATCTTTGCTTTTTGTATCAACAATTTCGGTGTAATAGAATATTCCAACTTCCTTTTTGGGTTCAACTTGCGGAATAATATTTTTTTTACAGCCCAATAGGATTGTTAAGCAAAAAAGAGTTAGAAAAGATCTCATGTATATCAATTAAAAAAATCTGAAAATATAAAAAGTTAAACGCTTTTAAAAAAAATCACGGTGTTTTACCCTATTCTGAAATGACTAAATTCTTTTTTTCTGCAAATATATCATTGTCAGGGTTAGAATTCAATTCATTGGTCTTTTGGGTGGGAGGTAAAATATTCGGCACATCAGTGAGGTGTTTTTGATGAATGATTTCTATCCTTATAAACTTTGAAATATCTTTTCACACCATACTAAATTGGCACTAATTTGCTGCAGATAATTGTCATCATTGGGCATTTTTAGAAATTCCCCAAATGTCAGAAGCGATCCTTAAGTATCGGATTTATCAATTGTATTTATTTCGAGCTTAGTTAAGATTTGACCAAAAACTAAAATTGGGCAAAATCTGCGTTTAAACAGAATAATAATTAATTTTTGAATAAAAAATATTTGAGATAAAAGGCATACTGAAATATGCTAATATAGTCGCACGGTTAATTGTAAAAAGATTTTATTAAATTCTTAGAAACGAAGGATGATTTTCTCACCCTTTCGTTAGGAGGCCTTTATAATTTTTTCTCAAGACAAATTTAGTTTATTCAACTCGAATTTTTCTTCAAATTTATCGGGTATTTCATAGTTTGTCCTAGATTGTCTTCTTTTTCGATTAGAAACTTGTTTATGGCTCTTTACAATCATTATTGCGAGTTTTTTATAAATAATAAATAACTTAAAATCAGGTACTTATTATTTAATACGAGTTTTTTATAAGATTAGTCATCCATCAAAATTCATCTAATTCTATTCCCCTGTACGATATAAACATTTAATAATCAATTAGTTATGTACTATTTTTTGGTTACATATAAAAATATCAGATTTACAAATTATGGGCGATTCTACATTTTAAAATATTAATGATCAAGTAGTCAACTTACAATACTAGTTTTTATAGAATATAACTTGCTAATTATCAGACATTTAACCTTTAATACGAGTTTTTTATAGAATATAACTTACTAATTATCAGACACATAAACTTTTAATACGAGTTTTTTATGAATTCGGCTAAATACAATTTTATCCTAAAAAAGCTCTAATACGAGTTTTTTATAAAAATCTCCTTAGATAATTTCTCCTTTACTCGGCAAAATCTTCAAAAAAAGTTTTTAGAATGGTATTTTTTAGCAAAATGTGGCACAAATACTTTTATTTTTTACTAATTTTTTATGATTTATCAATAATATTTGATTGATTTAGAAGGTGCATAACTACTTGACATTCAATAGTTTGTAAATTTTAATACAAGTTTTTTATATATTTATACTGTCTAATTTAATTCAACAAATTATATTTTATACCAATGATTATCCCTGCAAATAAGAACCTTGTTTTCCGGTATAAGCACAGTAGAATTGATAATTACATCTCAAATAAGTTTGTAGTTTCTACTATTCCATATAAGCGAATGGAACAAAAGCTATTCGAATTATTTGTAAATCAAATTGCTTATGAAGCACTTGCAAATGCAGACGATAATACTTCTATCATTATAACTATACCTCGGAGTGAGATTGTGAAATATCTTACGATACAACAGTCGGTGTCTGTAATAAAATCAATGATGGAAAAATCTATCACATTTTTAGATTTTAATAGACCTGAAATTGAATATGAGCACCTTACTATTTTTTCTCGAATTTCATATCAGAATGGATTTTTAGAGTTTGAAACAAATCATGCCATTGCCAAGTACTTAAAAGATTTTCAAAAACAGTATGCTCGCAATAATTTAGAAAAAATACAGTCCTTTAAATACGTATACTCAAGCACTTTATATAGAATTTTGAGAATACACATTGGACAAAAAAGGCTTTCATTTTC
>JBBAKZ010000089.1:4799-6688 GCA_040403275.1 Arcicella sp.
AGAATTGAAAAAACGATTACAAGTTGATGAAAAAAAATACGCTAATTTTTATGATTTTAATATCAATGTACTCTTAAAAGCACAGCAAGAAATCACTCAGTTAAATATTGATAATATTCAATTCGAGTATAATACGAGCAATTAACAGAGAGGAGTTTAGAAAATCTATTTTACTATTCATACTGCTTTCTCCAATAGCCAATTGGAAAAGGATGATTTTTTAGAAGCAGTTTCCATTAATCCAAAAATGGTAGTAAATCAAGTACAGGCAATAATAGAAAAACAATATAATTTTAGAGCGACTCACAAGAATTTAATTTTAGAAGATGAAAGCTTACTGGATAAATTTATCACTTTACACATAGCGTTTGAAAACGGGCTTCATTCACATGTAATCAACAAAACTGCGTACATTTTAATTTGCTTAAATCTTGTAAAAAGAAAGAATGAGATTAACTCACTCTTGAAGTAACTCAAATATATCATTTATAATTTATCAATAATTCCTAACATAGGAGCTCCATAAATTGAAATTGTATCAGTAAAAGACTCGTCCATAACTGTTTCATCAGATAGCGCTCTAAGCTCTCGCCAGACACATTCTAAATCATTTTTTATAAGAAAATCCCCTTTAACTGTTATCGTTAAATCAGAATCTTCCGCATTTTTAATGCTTTCCCGTACCCTATCAGACATTTTTTTCTCTTTAATTTCACCAATTGAAGCTGATTTATTGGTAAATTCATTAAGTTCTTGAATAGATTTTAAAGGAACTTCCGTTTGACTTTTAGATAATTTTTATACAATGCCTTTATCAATTTTTATTTTACCTTCTAGGATGTCATTCCTCAAGTCTGGTGCAATTTTTTCTAAGCCATCAGCAAATTCAGCATCTCTTTTTATTGTTTTGGGACTAACATTGTACTCTTATATGCCTCAAATAAGTACATCAAAATCAGTTGCCCCACACTTTTTGATGCACCCCCAATGCTATTAATCATGCGTTTGTTTGTCAATTAATCACATTCACTTTCCCAGTCCCTTGCAAAGTTACTCTCCCCGTACTCATAAACCTTAATCCTTTTGCTTGTCCAGTATAAGCAGTTGGCACGGTTACGATATGCGTACTCATGATTCTTACGGGTAATGTGCCGTCGGGAATACAACTACAAATCCAAGTGGAAGTTGCGTTCCAATCGCCTGTATTGGCAGAGTCAAAACTGATTGCGGGGGTGATAATGACAGTTTGGGCATTTCTGGGACTACTCTCACAATTGGGACTTCCCCCTGATTCACAAGATACGTAATAGGTCGTAGTTGCAGACAATATAGGCGTTGTGTAAGACCCCGTTCCAATGGCTGTTCCGCCCGAACTTGCACTGTACCATTTGGCGGTTGAACCCGTACAAACCGCTAGAATTGTGGTACTTGTATATTTACTAATGCTGACGTCGTTTGCGGTTGGAACATTCACCACCGGATTCACGGTTACGAATGCAGTACCACTTACGGAACAAGCATTCAAAGTAACCGTAATCGAATACGTACCCGTCATGCCAGTCGCTGCCAAATTACTCACCGTGGGGTTTTGCAGCGTTGAAGAAAACGTATTAGGTCCAGTCCAAGCGTAAGTGCCTCCTGCTGTGGTATTCACTCCCAAAGTCAAGGGAGTGTTGGAGCATACCGAAACGGGAGTCGTTGGCGAGACGGTTGGCAATGGTTTTACCGTAACCGATACTGAACTACTGGCCGAGCAACCATTGAGCGTAACCGTAATCGAATACGTACCCGTCATGCCCGTCGTTGCCAAATTACTCACCGTGGGGTTTTGCAACGTTGAAGAAAACGTATTAGGTCCAGTCCAAGCGTAAGTGCCTCCTGCTGTGGTA
>JBBAKZ010000089.1:6788-9435 GCA_040403275.1 Arcicella sp.
TACTCACCGTGGGGTTTTGCAACGTTGAAGAAAACGTATTAGGTCCAGTCCAAGCATAAGTGCCTCCTGCTGTGGTATTCACATTCAGAACCAAAGGTGTATTGACACATATTGAAACAGGAGTCGTTGGCGAGACGGTGGGATAAGTACAGAAATTTGTTGTATAAATCCCTCTTCCATGTGTGGCTACGGCAACTGTACCATCAGCAGTACGATAACGTAACATATAACAACTTACGTTAGCCAGAGAAGCATTGGAGGGTTCCCAACCTGGGTTGGCAAGGGTGATGTCACTAGTTGAAAAGACGCCCAACTCCGTTGCTAAAAGCACTTGTTTCCTGTTGGCTGGATTAAATAAAGCAAAACGGACAGGTATATCGGGTAAGCCGTAACTGACTTCATCTTTACTTATCCAAGTTGTTCCGCCATCACTAGTATAATACACGGATTTGATACCATAGTTGGAACGAGTGACTAATAATTCATTTTCAGTTGCCCCAATTTCTATGCATGAAACTGTACCAGTAAAACCCGATGCAATGGTGGTAGTAGTTTGTGTACCTCCAACATTACCAGCGTTAACAATTTTAATAATATTACCATTATAGCCTCCTACGTAAACAGTATTATCAGTCAGACCACACCTTATTAAAGAAGTTCCTCCTACACTTGAATGAGTTATTGTACTTTTGGTAATTGTTCCTCCAATACCTGCCACTCGGTTCATGGTAGTAGCACTTTTTTCGGCATAAAGGACGTTTTGATTACTATTATAGTCCGAAGGTCCTATAAATTCCGTACCACTTATATTCAATGAGGTAACCGAATTGGTAGCAGCATTATAAAAATTGTAATCTCCTATTTGATAAGAAGTTATCTGAAAGTTGGGCTGGTCTTGGTCAATGAAGCATAACATTCCATCACCCCCCGAAACTGGTGTACCTTTTCCCACGGTATTCAGTGAAGAATTTATCCGGTGCGTTCCATTATCTTGAGCTCCCGCCAGAATGTATCCATCGCCCGCAACGTTTTTCATGGCAACACCGTAATATTGGGTTACGTTGAAACCATTATTTCTCATATTAAACGTTGGCGTAACCGTAGCAGGATTGCCATAATCAGGTGAGTAGTAAATTCCTCCATCATTGCCGTTAACGATTTCATTAGGAAACCCTGGTCGAAAAACAATGGCATGATGGTCTGGATGAAGTCCTTCGGCATAATATCCTCTGGTTGTCCAAGTTGAGCCATTAGTAGTACGACCAATAACATTTCCTGCTCCAATGACAACATTTGCGTCATTGAGTTTTACAGCCAAAATCATATCGTACCAGGCTTGTTCACCCGTAAGACTTGAGGAAGGAGTAGCATCCGTCCAAGTAACTCCGGCATCAATTGATTTTCTCAACCATGCAGTTGTATAACTACTGGACTGTGTCATGGCATAAATCACTTGGGTTGTTCCCGATGTAGAAGGCGCTAACGCAATTTCTGTTCTGTATTGAGCAGCATCAGACGTGATTTGTGTCCAAGTTCCACCCGCATCAGCCGTTTTAAAAATTCTACTTCCTTGCGTAAAAACATTGCCAAAGGAAGCGTAAATAACGCCGTCGGTACCGATTTCTAAATCGGCAGCAAAATTATTAACGGGGGCTACAGCCCCAGCAAGCGTTGTTGGTTTTAAATTAGCTGTCCAAGAAGTTCCTCCATCGGTGGATTTGTAGACTCCTCCTTGTGTAGCCGCAAAAACAGCACCAGTGCTATTGACAATAATTTTTTGTACATAATTAAAATCCGAATTACTGGCGGTTGAGGCTAATTGTGTCCAGTTTACGCCTCCATTACTACTTTTCCAAATACCCGCTCCTTTCTGGGAATCTCCATTGAACCAGCCTTCACCCGTTCCTACATAAATATTTTGCGTGTTGGAAGGGTCAAATGCAATGGATGAAATAGCAATGTTTGCCCAAAAATCATCTATTTTTTGCCAAACGCTGGAATCACTGGTGATATCCGTATTATACCAAAGTCCGCCTCCGACTCCACCAGCCCAAACTTTCTTGGCGGTAGCATCATTGGGGTCAAATACTAAGGCTCTGGTTCGTCCACCAATATTGTTTGGTCCACGCTCATTCCACTTAATCCCGCCAATCGCAACACTTCGAGTTAACCGAGTTTTGATTTCTACACGGGCTTTTATCAATCTTTCAATGGGAATTTTGCCCGTGGCAGGGTCTCGGATAAGCGCCATCTCAGCCTCCATTCTGGCTTTTGGGTCGTCCACTTGGGCAGCAATAGTGAAAGAAAAAAAAATCAACGGAAGGAAGTACAGGGTTCTGAGTAATGTTTTTTTCATCATAATTATTTAGAAAAAATAAATTAGCGGGCTTTAATTTATAAGTGGTTGATTGAAATATTAATTCATTGATTTGTTTCTTTTTTTGTTGTTAATCAATAGAAATGAGAAATATATTTTGATTCATACGATGATTGACCTAGTACAAAAATAAATGTACGATTATGTTTGGTATGAGATGCAATTTTATAGTCAGTAGAGGGTTCAAGCCAAAATCATATCATATGGGAGTATATCTAGCAACGTTTTAAGAGAATCTATCGCAACTTCTTCTGAATTATTTAAATCTGG
>JBBAKZ010000090.1:0-9400 GCA_040403275.1 Arcicella sp.
ACAACCTCTTTTTTGTCTCCTTTGAGTTTTAGGAAGTACATTCCTTCGGTTTTATTGCTCAAATCGAGTTCGATGCTTTTTTGACCTCTTACGTTCTTTTCTAAGAAAATTCTACCCAAGGCATCAGACATTTCGAGTGTATTTATTTGCGCTAGATTTTCTATTCTTAACATGCCTCCCGTTGGATTTGGCGCAATGATTATGGTATCATTTTCCTCCTCTAAGTTTCCCAAAACCGCAACGGTCTCTAAAATCTCTTCAATCTTAACACTCGTAATCGTAAATTTTGCGATAGATGAACCCAAATCAAAACTCATCCGTGCTTTATTATCCGTGGGTTGAGTCATTATAAAAGTATAAACCATGTCTCGTTCTTCCGTTCCAAATGTCAATTGAGGGAAACCAGAATAACTGGCATAGTCGCCCGAAGCACGTCCGAGATAGGTGGTTACACCCACATTTTTATCCGCAAAACCACGAATGGTAACTAGGTATCTTTTCTTATTTTCAAGCGTAATATTGGGCTTAGTCAATTGCACATGCCAAGCATTCGAGACGGCTGTTTTTACATCAATAATCAAATTAGCGCTACTCGTCAAATTGGCTTGTGAACCCGACTGTACCATAAGACCAAATCCATCCGTTCCACTGCTAAAATTACTTTTATAAAGTTCTTTCATTGGTAATTTTAGGGCATCAGGAAGTGGGTTTTTCAACAAAGCATCCACCAAAGATTGTTTGTAGGTATTCGTGGCTGGATCGTAAATTCCAAAGCCCGCACTGAATTCCCAATACGCCCAACTAAATCCTTGCAATTCAAACCAGCGAGCCAGAAACGTTGTCCATTTGTTTCTACTGACAAGATCTGCTTTTTGATAAGCACCAAATTCTCCAATATTGATCGGAATATTTGTCTGTTTTTGGAAAATTTTTAAGCCGATAAAATCGGATTCTACTTGGCTGCGCTCCATTTCTAAATCCTCCCATTTTGTACCTAGCCACTCATTTGCCTGCGTTCCAACCCAGTCTGCTCCCTGATGGGTAAACTGAAAAGGATTGTAATAATGAACTGACAAAATGATGTTTTTATCCTCGGGCAATTTCAATTTCGGAATTGCTCCGAGTCCGTTGTAATCTCCCGATCCAACCAGAACTGCCCTTGTTGGATTAGTTTTTCGGATAGATTTTAGGGCATCAGCTTGGTAGATGTTCCATAATTCGGGCGTGAGTTTATCGTGCGGCTCATTCAATATTTCAAAGAGTAAGGATTGATTATAGTCTTTAAAATAAGTCGCAATTTGCTCCCATTGGCTCAAAAAACGTGGTTTTACCTTCTCTGGGTCAGTAAAAATCTCTTCGTGGTGGTGCATATTGATAATCACGTAGCGTTTATTAGCGATGGCATTATCAATAACCGTTTTGATACGAGCCAAAAATACGGGATTGACCGTATAAGGCGCAGTTTGTAACGCACGATCCGGCACATCCCACCGAATCGGGATCCGCACAGAATTGAAACCCAAACTGGAAATTCGTTCAAAATAATCATCTTTGAATGGATTTCCCCAAGCGGTTTCAGTCGGAGCCTCAAACATATTACCCATGTTCATACCCTTGCCTAACTTTTTATTGATTT
Organism: Arcicella sp.; assembly: GCA_040403275.1. GTDB lineage: Bacteria > Bacteroidota > Bacteroidia > Cytophagales > Spirosomataceae > Arcicella. The sequence goes on from JBBAKZ010000090.1 coordinate 1,637, forward strand.
CAGCAATGGTTAAATTTTGGGCGGAATTTTGATTAATTATAACCAAAAATTGCCATAAGCCGATAATCATTTTAGGGAAAATTTTCATACTATTTTCTTAAAAAGAGTTTTTAATTTTATGGGAATAAAGATACCTATACTTCTAAATTAACGCATCCTGAATCAAAATAAACTAACCTGATAATTCCCTAAAACCTTTGCTTCGTGCGCTAAAAGCCACTTTTTCCGCCATAAATCTCCTCCGTAACCCACCAAAGAACCATTAGAACCAATCACCCGGTGGCAAGGAACAATGATGTTGAATTTATTATTGCCATTGGTCGTTCCGACGGCTCTGATGGCTTTTTCGTTACCAATTCTTCGAGATAACTCTACATATGAAATAGTTTTCCCGAAAGGAATGGTTTCTAATTTTTCCCAAACTAATTTCTGAAAATCAGTGCCGACATGTAGAATTTTAAGGTCAAATTCCTGACGAGTTCCGGCAAAATATTCGGAGATTTGCTGCGTAAATTGGTTGATGATTTCGGGCACAAAATCCGTTTCTGCATTCCGTGGACTCGGTTTTTTCTGCGCCTCAACAAATAAAATGGACGTTAGATAATCTTCGTTAGCAGATATTTCTAATTCCCCCAATGGCGATTGGATATATTTTGTATAAATTTTTAATTCCATAAATCGACGAATTTATAAATCCGTGGTACATTTCCCGCAATTTGCCAATTTTTTAACATATTTCAATACACCTAGAGCCAACTTTAATTGAAATTACCGAAAGCAATCATCATCTAATCATCAACTTTCATCAATTTCAAAAATTGGGAAGCTTGCAGACTGCGACATAACTTTTCAGAATTAAAGTTCAATAATGAGGTTCAACTTCCCGAAATAACTCCGTTATGGGTTAAACTTTCGGGAAGTTCCAATTCCAATAAGTTATGTCATTCTCTATCAAGAGAATCAGTAATTTAAGGTCTGGCATTGTTTTTTGATCATGACAATAAACAGAAAACAGTATCTTTGTCGATAAAATCAACAAAATGAACAAATTATTTACCTTCTTTTTAACCTTAAATTCCATCGCCGTTTTTTCTCAAACCGATACGATTACGACCTCAAAAGAACTCGAACCTGTTACGATTTCTTCTTCAAGATTTCTTGCCAAGGATATACAAACGCCACTTTCAATCACCGTTATCGACCAATCGAGATTACAAGTGGGGCAATCCAAGGTATCACTTTTTGAATCATTAGGCGCAATTCCTGGCGTTTTTGCGATGAATTCTGAAAATTTTGCCCAAGATTTACGGATTTCTATTCGGGGTTTTGGTGCGAGGGCCTCTTTCGGAATTAGAGGGATAAAAATTATTTCAGATGGCATTCCCGAATCCATTCCCGATGGCACGGCGAAAGTGGGGAATTTGGATGTAGGGACGATGGAACGCATGGAAGTGATAAAAGGTCCATCATCCGGCCTGTATGGCAATGCTTCGGGGGGTGTTATCAGTATTTTTTCAGAAAATGCCAAAGAAAATTTTGCTGAATTTCAAGCGAATGTTGGGGCTTACGGACTGCAACGCTACCAGTTTAAAACGGGGCAGCAGGTTGGGAAAATTATGTATTTTGTCTCCGCTTCTCGCCTTTTAAGCACCGGCTACCGGGAACACAGTTCAATTGAGCGTAATTTTTTAAATGGAAAACTAATCTTCAATTTTACGGATAAAAATAAGCTCACTTTTTTAGCCAATTATATTGATAGTCCACGAGCGGAAGACCCTGGCGCTTTAATTCAGTCAGAAATTGATAAAAATCGTCAACAAGCTCGTCCCCAAAATATCACTTTTGATGCTTCTGAAACCTTCAAACAAAAAAGAATTGCCTTGATTTACGACCATATTTTCAATGCGAAACATCAACTAAATGTTCGTGGATTTTATTTGAATCGTGATTTTGGGAACAAACAAGCACTTCAAAACAGCGGACAAATTGCTTTCAACCGTGATTTTTCGGGTGGAGGATTTAACTACCAATTTACGACTAAAAATTATCGACTAAAAACGGGATTAGACCTTGAAAATCAACAAGATAATCGCCAGCGTTTTGATAATTTGTCGGGAGAAAAAGGAGTTTTAAAACTTGACCAAATTGAAGAGTTTAGCAATATTGGGGTATTTTTATTGCAAGAATTCACCCTCTTTCCGACCTTGAAATTATCAGTGAATACCCGCTTTGATGATATCCGTTTACAGATAACGGATAAATTTCTATCGGATGGCAACCAATCGGCCAAGCAATCTTTCCAACGATTTAGTCCGATGGCGGGTTTATCCTTCTCTCCTACCCTATCCTCTTCCCTCTTTGCCAATGTTTCTACCAATTTTGAAACGCCCTCGTTGAATGATTTATCCAATAATCCAACGGGAATGGGCGGCTTTAATCCCGATTTGAGTCCGCAAAAATCAAGGAATTATGAACTAGGTTACAAAGGTATTTTGGGTAAAAAATTTAGAGCCGACCTTTCGGTTTTTTACATTGAAGTGGAGGATGAAATTGTGCCTTATCAATTGGCCAATCAGGTTGGGAGAACCTATTTTCGAAACGCAGGATTATCGGAAAGAAAAGGCATAGAAATGGGTTTGACTTATAAAATCCGCTCGGGATTGACGACCTTTTTCAATTATACCTATTCCGATTTTCAATACAAATCTTATCAAACTACCGCCGGTAAATTTGATGGAAATATGTTACCAGGAATCCCAAAACACAATATTTACGGTGAAATAAGATATTTTCCACGCATAGGCATCTACGCCATTGCTCAGGTAAGAAGCATTAGTAAACTCTACGCAGACGATGCCAATTTGACCACAAACTCCGGCTACGCAACGGTGAATTTAAGGTTAGGATATCGTAAACAATTGAAACAATTAGTAATCGAACCTTTCATTGGAATCAATAACTTATTCAATGAAATTTACAACGCCAACGTCCAAATAAATGCCACGGCCAATCGTTATTTTGAACCCGCTTCGGGGATTTTTGCCTTTGGTGGATTGACCGTAAGCGTTGGAAAGTGAAAAGCAATTAATTAATTTTCAATGCTTAATTTTACTATTCAATGTTCAAGTATTTGACTATTAACCACTTGAAAGTTAAAAATTGAAAATGGCCTATTGAACATTATTAAAATACAAAATTACTTTTCTTGAAAATTAAAAAAAACACTACCTTTGCAGACCCAATTCAATTACAACATGGGGGCGACCGGTATTGACAGCTTGTGCAGGTCGGTAGTAAGCACGTCGGGAGTTGGTCTTGACCTCCCGTAACTAATCAGTCCAAACAAACAACTGGCAATACTCAGTATGCCATGGCAGCTTAATTCTTAATTGAATTTCGTTTTGAGTAATCCCAATTAGATTGTGATTATTCGCCACCTCCCACTCAGCTAAACTTTGCCGTTGAGATTTGGGGGGACGCTCCGCAAAGTCGAATGTTGTGATTTCTCTAAGCAAACATTTAGTACAGAGAGGATAAGGATAGAAAAAGGTCTGGCTTGAACCCTGCCTGTCTCGAAAAAATAATCAAGACTAAACGTGTAGAAAGTTATCGGTTTCCTTGTCTGGACGAGAGTTCGAATCTCTCCGTCTCCACACACACTTCATACTCATGTATTGATTAACCTTTCAAAATCATTGAAAAATGGCTATTTGGAAGGTTTTTTCATGCTTTTACTTCAACACTCATTCCCTTTTATTTCCCACATAATACCTTTTTTAGTGACCCTATTAATAACCGTATAAAAGTAAATTACAAATATTAATTGATAAGGCAGATAAGAATAGACTTTGCCCTTTGTTCGTACGCTCCAAGCTCTCAGGCGTTGAGTTTAAATATTTTACTGGCGAGAAATGTTTGCCAAAAGATTGGGATGTTCTACATTTAATAGGTCTTAGGAGTGCTTCGCTAAACCTAAGACCATTCGCAGCAGAAAGATTTTATACGGAAGGGATACTGTATTCATTTTTCAATGATAACTAATACCAAATCCAAATGGATAAAGCGGGTCTTTTGAATCATAAGGCACATCTTCTTTTTGCTTCAAAACGGCATCCATTGAAGAAGGCAATTCAAAAGGCAACTTCCCTTTAGGTTTAAATTGTCCAAAAATCAAGTCCAAAATAATATCGTCTTGACTGTTAAAATCAGCGATGACAGCTTTGCTTTGGGCATTGATTTCTGGAAAAACGGCGGGTCTTTCCAAATTTATCACCGTAATTGTCGGTTTTGATTGAATCAGTTTTAACAATTCAATTTTTTCTTTCTCTGGAAAATCAAGTCTGCCTTGATGAAAAATACGTTCCATTACATACTTTCCAGAACCAGCATCGGCTCTAAAAGGTGTGTTTAATTTCAGAACAATGACATCAGCCTCTCTTGCACTTGTCGTCACGTTCGCATATTTTTTAGTTTCTTCTTTATCAAATCCTTGAAGATAGATTTTGGTCGCAGCTTTTAAAGGCAAAATAGAATTATCATTTTTCAACAAAACCAATGAACGCCGTTGCGATTCCCGCCCACGTTCCATAAATTTTTCATTGCCAACGATAGCTGCATTTTCCGTTTTCAGATAAGGATTGTCAAAAAGCCCTAAACGAAATTTCTCTTTAAGTATTCTTTTGACCGAAGTGTTGATGCGTTCTTCGCTAATTTGACCCGATTTGACCAAATCAATGACAACCTCTGGAATTGCTTCGCCGCCAAACATATCGCAACCCGCATTGAGTATTTTAGCGACACGTTCTTTAATCGATAGATTTTCTACGCCGTGTGCAGAAGCGGGTTTCATCATTATTCCAAATATACCTTGGTCTGAAACCAAACCCCAATCCGTACAAATGATACCCTCAAAATGATATTTCTCTCTTAAAAGCCCAGTGACGATTTGTTTGTTGTAGCCAAAACCAACATCTTCCTTGGTTTGACCAACTGGAATACCGTAGTAAGGCATTATTTGAGCAACATTTGCTGCAAAAGCCCCTTTTTCAAACGGTATCAAATGGTAATTGAAATTATCACCCGGGTAAGCTTGTTTCCCCGGTGGAAAATGAGCGTCCAAACCATCTTTTTGAGGACCACCGCCCGAAAAATGTTTTGCCATACATTCCACACTTTGAGACGTGATGCTATCACCTTGAAATCCTAAAATATAGGCTTTTGTCATCTTTGCGGCTAATTCAGCATCTTCGCCAAATGTGCCATTGATGCGTGCCCAACGAGGTTCGGTTGCCAAATCAGCCATCGGTGATAGGGATAAATGAAAACCCAAGGCGACATATTCTTGACGGGCAATATCGCCAAATTCACGGACTAGCGCCGTATCACCAATGGCTGCGAAACCCAAGGATGAACACCATTTTGAATAAAAAGGCGTAAAAATACTGGCGCCGGGGGCATTGGGTACACCATGCCGTGGGTCGGTAGCAAGCGTTACTGGAATTCCCAAACGGGTGCGTTCTGCCATTTTTTGGATATTATTATTCCAAGCAATCATCGCTTCGGGCGAAGGAGACTGCATCGTATTAAAATGGTTCATCTTCTTTTTTGCCACCATAGCAGCATTGGCTTCTAACATGAGCGAAAATGGGTTTAATATTGACGCTGCGTTGCTTAACGAGCCGTCATTATTCATTGCTATCATTGTGATAAACATAAGCCCCGCTTTTTCTTCCAAGTTCATTTGACTTATCAAGTCGTCCACCCGGCTATTGAGTGGTGCACGGGCATCTTCATAAATGTCTAATTTCCCATTTTTATTCAAATCCCGACAAGTATGCCCTTCGACTGTAATTGTCGGGGCTTCATTCCCTAGCAAAGCCATATTGTCGGAATGAGCCATTTTCGATTTAACGTATAAAAAGGTAAGTGCTACGGTGATAACAAGCAGTAATATGCCCAACGGATAGGCTAAAAATTTGACTATTTTTTTCATTAATAATTAGTTTTTCAATTAAAAGGAACGACCACTCCTCAATATTTTAAATACAAAACACCCGCTGCTGTTATGATTTTTTCTTTAGTTCTATTAAACCAACGAAATACGATATGCTTATCCAACAATTCCAAATTGTCAGTTATTTGTACTTGAAGTTTATTAAACGATTCTATACTTTGCGCATATCCACCGCTTTTATTGCGACTCATCCAAAGACGTTTATGTTCGGGTATAATATTTTTACAAATTGATTTCATTTCAGTCAATAATTCTTTATTTTGCTCATCACTTTGTTGTAAATGATAATTATTGAATTGTTTGAGCATAGCACCCAATTTTATCATCCGAATCGCATTTTTGTATTCATCTATAACCCGCCTACTATCAGAACCTTGGAGTTGAGTCTCATTTAATTCTTTCTCAAGTGCATCCACATAATCTATAATCGCTTTTGGATTGTATGTTTTAGCATTCGCAAAATTTTGTTGCAGTGTTCTTTTGACATCTTCTTCCAGGGGAAGCAGGTCAAAAATACTGTTTTGGAATTTCTTGTAAATGGCATCAGTCATGGTTTTATCCATCATGCCAAATCTATAAGCCCATCCAGTCATCGAACCTGCCAACATTGGGTATTCCTCAAATTGGCAATATTTTCCTAATTCTAACACGATATTGCCCATTTGGTTGGTTTTGTCGTTAAAGGCTTGCTTACTCAAATAACCACCTAGGTCTATTTCGTTTTTGGCTTGGTAGTTCCAACTCAAAGCACCGCCATAAGCCAGTCCTGCATAACTCACCGACAAATATTGTAAGTGGGGTGTATTGCCCCAATCGGTTATCAGCATGCCTTCTGCTCCGTATTTTATTCCATTTTTCACAGAATTTTCTACATTTCCCAACATATTATCGGTTAAACCCGTAAAATTTGTCCATGTGCTTGTACCTGGGCAAACCATGAAATGTAACCTTGCTTCTTGGTATTTTTTACACACTTTTTCAAAGTCTTGGAACGATTCATATCGCCATTCCAAGAGCGTAATATCTTTTGGTATTTGAGCCGCAAATTCAGGATTTCTTGAAATGACATCACCCCACATCAGCATTTTTTTGCCTTTGCTTTTTACGTAATCATTGAGTCGCTTTGCGTAATCAAGATAAACCTTTGTTACCTCTTTTGGGTCATTGATGGGTTTGTCTTTGTTTTTACCCAGTTCAAATGGTTCATCAAGGTTAACATTAAACTTATCAGATGAAAAATTGGATAATAAATCATCGGACATCTTTGCTACTAATTCTAAACTCTTGGGATTGGTAGGCGAGAGCGTACTTTTCATGTCTACCAAACCCATAAATTTATATCCATCTGGGCATTCGGCTAAATCCTTAAAATCGGTAGTGGCTAACCAAGCATCCATGTGTCCTAATGAGTTTTGATTAGGAACAAGTTCCATGAAGCGGTCTTTACAATAAGTGTCTAATTGTTTGATTTCATCGGGTGTTAGCGGTGTTTCTGTCTTTCCCCATAAGTTTTTGAAACTTGGATATGCAAACGAAAACCCTTCGATATACAACTCCAAGTGATTGTATTTTAAGTCGGACAGGTAATCAACCATGCCATAGAGTGTTTCTAAAGTCGGTATTTTCCCTCTACTTAATATCCAAAATGGCGCCCCTTATTTTCATATCGGGCGTGTCTTCGATTTGCACACATGGCAATTGATTATTGGTCTGATTTGCCAATTGTTTTATCGTCGTCATGGCGTAAAACA
>JBBAKZ010000091.1:0-9312 GCA_040403275.1 Arcicella sp.
TATTTTTCAACGCCTTCATGGTCGGTCTGAATTTGAAGGAACAGGTTTAGGTTTAGCCATTTGTAAAAAAATTGTGGATAACCACCACGGTTATATTATTGCTAAAAGTGAACTAAATAAAGGTGCTAGTTTTACGGTTTATTTGCCCGATGATGAATTAATGACTTCTTAAATAACCAAGGAAAAACCAATCTTTTATACATCTAATGCTATGTCTAACCTTAAAACCAAATGATTAAAGATTATACCATAAAATTGCTATTAGTAGATGATGATGAAGACGATTTTTATCTAACCAGCGATTATTTGAACGATATAAAAGGGCAAAATTTTGAAATAGATTGGGCCTTTTCATTTGATAATGCACTGGAAAAAATTACGCAAAAAACGTATGATTTATGTTTCTTCGATTTTTTGTTAGGGGCAAAAACGGGGCTTGATTTATTGAAAATTGGTGCAGCTCATGGATTAAAAGCACCCGTAATTTTACTCACGGGCAAAGGCGACCAACGCATTGATGTGGAAGCAATGACCCTCGGTGCGTTCGACTATTTGGTAAAAAGTGAATTAGATTCTGAAAAATTAGAACGTTGCATTCGTTATTCGCTCGACCGGGCAAACACCCTCGCAACCCTGCGAGAAAGTGAAAGAAAATATCGCAATATCTTTGACAAAACAAAAGAAGCCATTTTTGCCACGCAATTAGATGGCACTTTTCGCTATTTTACGCCTTCAACAACCGAGCTTTTGGGTTATAACGAAAATGAACTTTATGACCAAAAGATATACACGCTCTTTGTAAAATCAGAAGATAGAGGAAAACTCTTTACCATGCTCGAAGAAAAAGGAGAAATCAGTAATTACGAAGTATTTTTAAATACAAAAACGGGTGAAAGGAAACAGTGTTTAATTCATTGTAATCGTCAACTAGATGGAGAAGGGCATCCTTATTATTTAGGTATTATCCAAGATATTACCACCCGAAAAAAAGAAGAAAGAGATTTTCTTTTATTTGAAAAAATGGCGGCAACGGGTCGTTTGGTCAGAACACTCGCCCATGAAGTTCGTAATCCTCTCACTAACATAAATCTATCGCTCGACCAAATGGGCGAAGATTTTAATGACGAAGAGTCTAATTTTTTTTTAGATATTATTCGTAGAAATAGTCAAAGAATTAATGATTTGATTACTGAGTTATTAAATACTTCACGCCCCTCGGAAGTGGTATTTAGTCGCTTAAATTTGCAGGAAGTGTTAGAAAGTACCATTGAACTAGCCATCGATAGAATTAATCTGAAAGGCATTAATTTAATCAAAAAGTTTACCAAAAATATTGTCTTAGACTTAGATAAATCAAAAATTCAAATTGCTTTTCTCAACATCATCATCAATGCTGTTGAAGCGATGAAAGAAGGGCAGGGAGTGTTAACCATAAAAACGTTTCTGACCGATAAAAATGCCGTTTTAACCATTAAAGATAATGGTGTAGGTATTAGTCAAGAACATATTGGCAGACTATTTGAACCATATTTTACTTCAAAAAATAATGGAATTGGATTGGGTTTAGCGGCTACGCTCAACATTATTCAGTCTCACAAAGCCCGGGTGGAGGTAGAATCAGAAATGGGTAAATACACTACTTTTATTATTACTTTTCCCTTGGCAATATAAATTTTAGGTCACGTTTTTCATATAATTCATTAGTAAAAACGTGACCTAAAATCTTAATCCTGAATGATCGTTTTTCTCCGGGTAAACATTTGCAAAGTCGAAGCCATTAACATAGCGCTAATCATCATCAAAATGCCAAATGCGGCACTGTAAACTACATATTTGTAATAAATAACATCTTGGTTTCGGGCAATAATGATGCCTATCAAAGCCCAAATAATGGCTAATCCGACGTAGCCATTTCTAACATTTATCGTTGAGATAAACCCAATCGAACTACCAATCAATATCATGATGCACGCCCACGATTGCCCAGAAATACCCGTGGGCATGATGCCATAACCCACCAAAATTGCCGTCATATTGGCGATGGTAGCAATACAAATCCAACCAAAATATAAACCAAAAGCAGCTTTCACCACAAACTTGAGTCCGCCGCTAATATAAGGTTGAACGGATTTTAGGTTTTTATTAATTTGTATTAAGGTTACTAAAATTCCAAGCATTATCACAATCGATAAAGGCAATATTTCATAATGCCAAGCCACAATCCAAAGTGCATTGAAAGTAGCATTCAGGACAAATAAGTAGCCAATTGCATTCAAAATCATGGCTAAATGAGGTTCGGGCTTACGACTAAAAAGTGATCTTACTTGGTAAATACTAAATATTAATAATAACAAATAAATAACGCTCCAAATAGAGAAAGTCAAGCCCGTGGGAACAAACAGATTAGGATACTGATTAGATAATTCACCCGTTGATTTTCCATTAAGAGGTAAACTGACCGCCAAACCATTCATCGTAACCATAATAATGAAAAATATGAAATTTAGCACCTGCAAAGTCTTGATTTTTGAAGTACTAATAACGACCGTTTCGTGATTTAAGATTGTTTCCATAAGTTATTTTGTTTTAGTATTTATACGAAATTACTTTAGTTAATTAAACATTAGTGCCACCCTAGCTCCTTCCACAACCTGTTGTTTATGGGGTGTTTATTCCCCATTTCCACAAAAAATACCTTCAATTCCCCACGTTTTTTTCAGTAAATATCTTCCAAATTGTTGGTATATCATTTGTATAAGCATTCATAAAGAATTACCTCAAACTTAAAAAACAAAATCATGAGAAGTCTCTTATATGTTATCGCAGTTATTTTAATTATCGGTTGGTTGTTGGGCGTATTTGCTTATAGTGCTGGTGGTTTAATTCATATTCTTTTAGTGCTAGCGGTGGTATCAATTATTTTATCATTGATTCGCAGAGGCGTTTGATTTGGATTAATTAATTCAAACTTTAAATAGTTAACATTATGGAGCCTATCATGTTTTTAATATTATCAATTTTCCTCATCGGTATAGGGATAATTTTTGGAATTTCTCATTTCAAAGTTGAGAATGATATCATAAGTCACCTCAACGAGAGAGGTCATGATATTAATTCATTTATGACAAAAATTAAAGGCAATTCCTCTAGAATTAGGCTTTAAGTTTTTGAGTTTATACTTAGAATCATGATGGCTGGCATGAGTTTTTAATATAAAAATTAAATTAAACACACAAAATATAATTTATTCAGACCTATGAAAAAGTTATTATTAATCGCAATCGTCGCCATGTCTTGTACGGCGACATTTGCCCAAGAAAAATTATTTACCATTGGACTTAGAGCAGGGGTAAATTTATCACAAGTTAGTGGCAACGATTTGTCATTATCATCGGGAGGAAAGAATTTTAGTTTCAAAAGTAATGATACCCGTGCGTATGGATTTGTAGGAGGTATTTTTATGAGATTCGGTAAAATAATCTTTATTCAACCAGAGATTTTGTTATCGCAAAAAGGCGGAAAGTTTGATGTTTTTGAAGATGGTAAAGCCAATGGAAAAACAATAGATTTGAAGTTAACAAATATTGATTTACCCGTTTTGATTGGGGTTAAGTTGGCAAACGTATTAAGAATAAATGCTGGACCAGTAGCTACATTCAGATTATCAGATAATGGAAATCTGGGGGATAGTATCAAAGAATATCAAGGACAAAGTGCCAGTGAAATTTTTAATAATGTAACACTAGGTTACCAAGCAGGGGTAGGATTTGATATTGGTAAACTAAATATTGATTTACGTTATGAAGGTAATCTTAATGATGTCGTAAACGTAAAATTTGCCGATGCCAGCACTACTTCAAAATTTGCGGCTAAAGGTAATTCATTACAAGCAACGCTGGGATTTAATTTTTAATCAATAAACCAAACTTATTTACTTAAAATAATAAATAATGAAAAAGAAAATCTTAGTATTTGTAAGTACGATGGCATTAGGATTGTTTTCAATGACTTCTTGTTCACGCAGTGAGAAAAAAGAAATCGCCGACAAAACCCAAGAGGCGCAAGATAAAGTGGCTCAAAATGCAGATAATGTAGCTTCGGATGTTAAAGACGGAGTGAATCAAGCCTCAGATGATATCAAACAAGAACGCATGGATATGTCGGCTAAGATAGAAGAGAAGCGGCGTGATATGAAAGAGGATATTAATAAAATGGATGCTAAAATGAACCAAGCAACGGCCAATGAAAAAGCTCGTTGGAAAGTTCGTAAAGCCAAAATGCAAGCTAAATTAGATGATTTGGATAATTCAATGGATGAATTAAAATCAGATACAAAACGTAACTGGAAAGAATTTAAAGCGGATTTGAATAAAAAGATTGATAACATCCAAGAAGATATAAAGTAGTTTTTTTGAATATACAGTTCATTAACAACCTAGTAGATTTTTAATAGTGGTTAGATTGTGAGAAATAGGGAGCATATTTATGCTCCCATATTTTTAAAAACTACTTAAAATGAAATTTTAATAGTGGTTAGATAGTGTGGCTTAGGGGGGGAATTATTTTCCCCTTCCTACCTTTCTTTCTCACTTTCCGAACATAAAAAGATACCGAATTAGCAATCGTTAAGGAGTTTTGAAAGGGTAGGGCTATAGACCATACAACCTTTTTTAGAACTTTTTTACTAATAAAAAAAGACTAATTAAGCAGTTAGGATTTTACTTAAAGGAATAGTTCTCTGAATTCTTCCTTTTTTTTATGGTCATTTTTTTAAACTTCTTTGCTTGGCAAAACTATTATATAACTCATCTCAAAACACTACATTTTTCCTCATTCTGTGGAAGATTTTACTCAAAAAAATATCAAAATCAAGGCAAAATATCTGGTATAAAAGTTTTACTGTTCTGAGTACAATTAAATAACAAAACTCATGGATATTGACCCGCTAAAAAATAAAGTTGATTATGAAATGAAATTGGAGATTCAGCATCAAAAGAAAACAAAAGCGACGAACATGTTTCTTCTTCTTTTAGCTATTGTTATTGGTTTGATGATAATATCTGTCCTTGGAGGATTGTGGTCAACAAAAAGTGAGGACGGACAACATAATATGGGAAAAGTAACACCACAGGATTCAGCAATAATCAATAAATCAGATACTTTAAAACGATAACTACCAACGAAAATGGAAAATACAAAGGAACAACTCGAAAACGAACAAGCACAACGCCACATGGATACTTTAGATAAAAAAGCAGATGTGATGGAAGCACAAGCAAAAGAAACCGTTTCTGATGCAAAATTAGGAGCCGTTAATTTAGCCGGTAAGGCATCTGATAAAGCCGATAATTTGAAGGAAGATGCTTCAGACACGTGGGAAAACGTGAAAGATAAAGCGGGAGATATGTACGAGGATGCAAAAGATAAAGCGGATGAAATTGGGGGAAAAATTGGCGATAAATACGATGAATTAAAAGCTAAAGCAAAAGCCGCTTTATAAATTAAGTTAATAAAAAAATACCTCATTAACACACAAATTAGCGTCTGTTGTTTATTGATGATAGACTCTGCATTTTTACTATGACAACACAATATGACATTCTCTTAACCGCTCTGAATGAGTTGATTGAGATTAATCACAGCCGAATTGACGGCTACAAGAAAGCAGCCGAAGATATTGATGGCGGCGATTTGAAAGGCCTTTTTCAAGGAATGGTCAATGAAAGCGAACACTTTGCGGACGAATTAGCAGCGCACGTAGAAAAATTCGGCGGCGACCCTGCTATGGGAAGTACTTTCTCGGGTAAAATTCATCAAGTATGGTTAGATTTCAAAGCGGCCATTTCCTCGAATAATCGTGAAACTATTTTGAGTTCATGCGAATTTGGTGACCAAACTGCCATTAAGGCTTATGATACGGCTTTGGTTTTAGATAAAGTACAAGCTTCGCCCGATTTTATGAGTTTATTGCATGCACAACGTTCTTCAATTGCTGAATCTTTGAAGGTTATTCAATCTTTGAAAAATTCAGAACATCACGCAAAGTCTGAACAAGAAGTGTTGGACAATCAATAACGATCTTTTATAATCCCTTGTGTTTACTATGAATGCCAAGACTCATGTTTTGGCATTTTTATGTAAAAAATTAATTTAAAATTCACCCACCTTAAATAGTTAAATCATGAAAATTAGGAGCGAAGAAATCTTGAGAGGGTTGATAAAGGTTTTCAAGATTAATGAAAATCGGATTGAAGTATATGGTAAATTGATGAGTATGATTCACAATCCTGCATTACAACCCTACTTAAAATCGCAAGTTGATGAATCTGCCATCATTATTAAAGAACTCAATCCTTTGATAGATGCGGCCGAAAATGCGGAAAGTCCATTACATTTCGAAGATGCCAAAATTAACCAATCTCAATTTTATTTTGGCATGGCAAGAGCATCCCAAAACCCAAGAACAGTAATGGTTTCGTGTCAGTTTGGGGATGAATATTTAATGAAAACGTATAAAAAAATGCTGGAATTGTTAGAAATAAAAACCCTTCCTTATTTAAGAGATATTCTAACAAGGCATCTCAATAACCTTCAAATAGCTTTCACAAAAGTTGAAAATACATTGCTCGAAAATATCCCAATACTCCACCAGAAAACCATTGATTTACCCAATATGTAGAATAATTACCCCTAAATAATTATTGGAATAATTTGTAAATATTTAAAAATCAAGTACTTGAAAATTTAATTGGGTAATTTGATTGATGGTATAAAATTTTAAAATGTAACTGCAAACCAAATAACTTACAACGATGAATAAGGTAGCAGTAAATCTAAAAAAACAAATATTTCTCACCTTGATGTCAGTAGCACTTGTTTTTGGCTCATCATCTTGTAATTCATTTAAGAAGTTAAATAAAACACAACGTGGAGCCATTATTGGTGTTGGAGCGGGTGGCGCATTGGGAGCCATTATTGGCAGTAAATCAAAAAATCCAGCCGTTTATGCCATCATTGGTTCGGCAGTTGGGGGAGTTGCAGGAACATTCATTGGAAAATATATGGATAAACAAGCGGAAAAACTAAAGAAGGATTTGGATGTGTTAGCCGATGTTGAAAGAGTGGGCGAAGGAATAAAAATTACGATGAAATCGGGTGTGCTTTTCGATTTTAATTCCTCGAAAGTAAATCCGAAAGTAAATGAAAATTTAGTGCAGTTCGCCGAAACCTTGAAACAATATCCGGATACTGAAATTTTGATAGCGGGACATACGGACAATGTGGGAACGGCAGAATATAATATGAAATTATCGCAACAAAGAGCCGATGCAGTGGCAGCAGTGTTGAAGGCGAATTCAGTATCCCGTAGTCGTCTAACAATCTTGGGATATGGTGAAAAAAATCCAGTGGCTGAAAACGTTTCAGATTCGGGACGTGAACAGAACCGGAGGGTGGAATTTGCCATCGTAGCAAACGATAAATTGAAGAAACAAGCCATTAAAAATGAAGTGGCGCAACGATAATTATTAATCTCTTTCCTATAAAATTGACTCGGAAGTTTTCTTTCGGGTCATTTGCTTTTTAAGGGATTTTAGATAAAGAAAACGAGTATAATATTCCCCAAATAGCAAAAAAAATGGCTTTTAACGATGTGGAATGATTTATTGAATTATGTCAACTAAATATAAACTTAAAAATAAGCCCATGAAACTAATTATTATTAAAATTCCGCTTTCGCTATTGTTAATATCCTTGGCTTCAATGGTGACATTGGCACAAACAACACCTCGAGATAGTATGAACGTAGATACTACTAAAATGCAAAAAATAGCTACCAAAATTGATATAATTAAAAAAGACTTATCTGAAGCGGTAGATAAAGCCGTTGATAAAGTAACACCAAGCAAACCCACCGAAGTAGCCAGAATTAGCACGCCAAATCGCAAGGTAACGCTCATGGCAGACCCGACTTCAGATGGCGTTTTTCACGGCGGTTCTTTGGTGCTGGGCGCAGGAATTGTTTATCAGAAAGATTTATTACCGCTTATGCTTGCGGCCGAATACGGCATTGGCAGAAATATTGGTGTTGAAGTGAGAGGTTGGTATGGTAGTAAAACAAAAGACGGCGTATTGTATCGTGATGGACTATTTGGTGTGGGTTTGAATTACCACTTTACGGGAGATATTACCAATGCCGAAAGCAGATTCGATGCCTACGTGGGCGGTTTATATGGTAAAATTTTAGACCAAACGGGTTCAGCATTTTATGCGCAAGCAGGAGCAAGATACTATTTTATAGGACGACTTGGAGCCTTTGGTAATTTTAACATTGGTTTAATAGGTAGCAGAGGAACTAATTTATCGGTGGGATTAACGTATAGTCTTTTTTAAAATAGACATGGGAAAAATGAGGAAATTAGGTACTAAAAAAATCATTCTCCTCTCAGTTGTGGGGTCGATTGGTCTTTTTTTTATGGTGGTTACGATTGGTTTTTGGAGTGTTAAACCCTTATTATCAAAACGCCTTAAAGCAGCGGTTTTAGCATCTACGGATAGTTTGTATCACCTTGATTTCGAGGATATTAGTTATGAAATCGTCACAGGAAGCGCAACTGTTTCGGGAGTAGTTTGGCGAGCCGACGCTAATTTATACGGGCGTTTGAAAAAAGCTCAAAAATTGCCCGATAACATTTATCAAGGTAAAGTAGATCATATAAAATTAACCGGTTTACATCCTTGGACTATCTTTTTTTCTAAAAAGCTTCAATTAAATACTATTTTTATAAAAGATCCAAATGTTGAATTAATCCATGAAAAACAGCCTTATAATTCCTTTAAAACGGCTAAATCTCCGTATCAAATTATTTCAAAATTTGTAGAATCATTTTCGGTAAGAAAAATAATTTTTGAAAATATTAATTTCACTTATTCCAATTTGGGAAGCCTTCATAAACCGCATATTAGCAGGGTCGAAAACCTTGATTTAGAGGTATCTGACCTTTTAATTGACTCCGTTTCTGGTCAAGATAAAAAGCGATTTTACTATACAAAAGAATGTATTTTTAGTTTGAAAAAAGTACAAATTCCTTCACAAGATTCTTTAAATACCTTGAAAATCAATGAATTATTATTTTCTACCGAAACTCGTTCTCTTTCCGTGAGACACATGGTGTTGCAACCTCGTTTCAAGCCAATGGATTATAGCGTTCATACCAATGGCGATGATAGAATAGGCATTAATTTTAATAATATTGTTCTAAAATAAAATTTGATAGTTTAATCGGTTTAATGTTACAAACAGAACCCCAACAA
>JBBAKZ010000092.1:0-9293 GCA_040403275.1 Arcicella sp.
GTACGGTTGCCATTCGGTACATACCCAATTCTATTTATTAAGTAATCAAAGTTATTGATCATGTTATAAATAAGATCAACTCGCTTGGAAACCAGAAGTCCGAGCATGGTAAAATAACTATCCCAATAATACATTTCTTGAAAACGTCCGCCAGGCACAATATAAGGGAAAGGCAATTCGATTAATGAACCTGCTGCTTTTGCGGGTTCACGGGTGAGGATATCCCATAAATCTTCCAAGTGTTGCTCAACGATTTTTGAGGTATTTGACTGATAGTCAATGGATAAAAAAGGATTTTTATTGAAATTATCATTAACAAATTGCCTCAAATCAAAATCAGATAACTGATACGTTTTCAAATATTTGCTTTCAATTTCTTCCACTTTGGATGTAGGAATGTAATCGCAAAAAGTCTTAGAATCGGGAAATATATCACTCATCTGGACGGCTTTAAAAAGTTCGGATGAGTAGAATTGATTAGTGTTAGTTGATGGGTTTTGCATGTAGGTAAAATTTTAAATATATAGCTATGGTAAAGTATTGAATAACGCAATAATAAACTCGGTAAATTCTATTTTTTTTCTGATAACTTTTTAAAAATAACCAAACAAATGATCAAAACGGTCATGGGAATTAAGGAGAAATAAAAGGCACTTTGTCCACCAAAATGTTCAAAAATATAGCCCGTAATCAATGAACCCGTTGTACCTCCCAAGGCGGAAAAAATGACAATTAAGCCCGACATTATTCCGTGCTGACGAGTGGGTAAGGAACTCAAAATAACAGAATTAATGGCTGGATAAATAGGTGCAATTACCAAGCCAATCATTGGAAAAATAAAAGCAACCAACGGGGCATTTCCCCAACCCGTAATCACTTCACTGCCAAGATTTTGAGCCAATGGCAGAGCCAAAAGAACCATTCCGCCCGCCAATAAAACGCAGATTATCAGTACCGTAAGCCATTTTAATTTCTTCAAAACTATGCCAGCCAAAAACCTGCCAACCGCCGTGGAAGCCGCCAAAATACCTGCCATTTGTACGCTCAAAGAATTAGGCAAATGTAAAACTTTACTATTGAAAGTTGGCAACCAACTCATAATACTTTGTTCAATCAACACATAGATAAATGCACTCGCTACAAAAACCAAGACCACTGGCACAACAACTAATTTGTACATCTCTTGAAAATCTCCCGTTGGATTATCGTTTGAATCTTTCATGATGCTTGTTTCATCCATTTTAGTGGATAATAACAATAAAAAGGCTAGAACGGCAAGTGCTGCTAAAAGGTAATAAACATTTACCCAAGCCGTCGATTGCGGGTTTTCATCATCCATAAAAAAACTAAAAATAAACCCCGCCGACAAAATACCAACCATAAAAAATGATTCCACAAAATTCATGAGACTGATGTGTTCCGTTTTGTCTTTTACCACTAAACCAATGGTGCCATAAACCGAAACTTTTATCAAAGCAAAACTGGCTCCTAGGGCTCCAAATAGCAGTTTCGTCATCCAAAATTGATTAACCAACGGCATGGCCATGCAAGCAATGATTACGATAATCAAAGCTAAAAGCATAGCATTTTTATAGCCAATTCGGGAAATATAGGAGGCGACTAAAAACGACATTCCTGCAATACTCAAATCCTTAAAAGCCTCCAAAATGGCCGCTGAAGATTCTGTGATGCCATAAGTAGATTGAACTTGCAAAATGACCGTTCCAACGCTGTTCAAAAGAATGGCAAAAATGAAATAGTTAATAAAGATGGAGAGTTTTATTTTCCAATTATTCATGAAATTTGTGGTTTTGTGTGTTTTAATAAGACGGCTTTTGGTCTTTAGTTCAAATATACATCGTAAAGTCGGCGTTACAAAAAGAGCGAAAATTAGCTCACTTTTAACTTATTAAAAATAGGTGATTACACAAATTTCGAATACCTATTAAAATAATACCAAGTACTCGTAAAAAACTAGTTTGTGTTTGAATAGGTGGCAATAGCTTGATTAATAACGAGTTCCAATACTATTGCCGAAGAACTAAAACCTAACCCCTGCTTACGCTTAAATTATTTGTAATTTGCACATTATTAATACGCTTATTATATATAAAGTGGAGTTCGTTAGTAATTTAAGGGTAATTATACCCAAAATAACAAATTTTCTTGAAATATTTTTACATGAAAACTGAATTTGAAATCATACAACCTGATCCAGGAAGTTCATTTAGATTATTGCACCATAATGTATCGGCAAAGACTTTTAAGTGGCACTATCATTACCATCCTGAATATGAAATTGTGTGCGTTTTTGAAGGGTCTGGTAGGCGACACGTGGGCAATCATTTGAGCAATTATGTGAATGGTGATTTAATTCTGATTGGCTCAAATTTACCTCACGGCGGATTTGGCTACGGTTCTGTGGGTATACACGAAGAAATGGTTATTCAATTTACGACAGATTTTTTGGGTGATAAATTTCTTACTAAACCCGAAATGGAAAGTATTCATAAGTTATTTGAACGGGCTAAACAAGGAATAAGCTTTTATGGAAATACGCAAAAAGAAATAACGAAAAGGTTTAGAAATTTACCCCAATTATCTCATTTTGAGAGATTGATTGAGTTATTGAATATCCTCCAAAATTTGGCCAATTCTACGGAATATATTTCGTTGAATCCGGCAAATATTCGGTATAATTTTAGTCAAAAAGATGAAGCACGATTAGGGCAAGTTTATCGATTTATTGAGGAAAATTATTCACAAGAAATTGACATACAAGTGGTTGCAAAAATTTGTAATTTAACCATTCCTGCATTTTGCAATTATTTCAAGAAAAATATCAATCAAACTTTTACTGATTTTACGAATGAATACCGCATAAATCAGGCGTGTAAAATGCTTTTAGAGAACCTAAAAATTGTGGACATTTGCTATCGATGTGGATTTAATAATGTTTCCTATTTTGGTAGAGTTTTCAAACAATTTAAAGGCATAAATCCTTCTCAATTTAGGAAAAACTTTGGCAAACCATAACAGTACGGTATGCAAAAATGAGTACTTATGCGTTATTTTTGGGATATAAATTTGATAAAATTCATGAAAGTTGCCCTTTTTATTCCTTGTTATATCGACCAATTTTATCCAAATGTGGCCGTTGCTACGTTGGAATTATTAGAAAAATTAGGCTGTGAAGTTGTCTATCCACTCAATCAGACCTGCTGCGGCCAACCGATGGCAAATTCAGGTTTCGAGCATCTAAGTAGGGATTGTGATAATAATTTTGTGGATAATTTTAGTGGTTTTGATTACATCGTTTCACCGTCGGGCAGTTGCACACTTCATATTAAAGAGCATTTGCACGGTACTGATGTTCTGGCATCTACTCACATACGTAAGCACATTTACGAGCTTTCGGAATTTATGACGGATGTTTTGAAAGTGGAAAAATTGCAGGCAAAATTTCCGCATAAAGTTGGACTTCACCAAAGTTGTCACGGACAGCGGGGTTTAAAATTGACCCAAATGTCGGAACTTGTGGCGGAACCTTTTTCTAAAACAGAAAGATTATTGAATATGGTCGAAGGACTTTCAATTGTTGCCTTAGACCGAAAAGATGAATGTTGCGGTTTTGGTGGAACATTTTGCGTAACCGAAGAAGCCGTTTCGGTGAAAATGGGAAAAGACCGAATCACCGATCATATTAAACACGAAGCCGAATTTATTGTAGGTTCGGATGTATCTTGTTTGATGCATTTGGAAGGAATTATGAAACGACAAGGCTCGAAGATTAAGGTAAAACATATTGCGGAAATATTGAATTC
Source organism: Arcicella sp. (assembly GCA_040403275.1). Classification (GTDB taxonomy): domain Bacteria; phylum Bacteroidota; class Bacteroidia; order Cytophagales; family Spirosomataceae; genus Arcicella. The sequence continues at coordinate 3,825 of JBBAKZ010000092.1, forward strand.
AGTGGTGAGTTAGTGAGTTGTGATTTATTCTCGAAAATTACTAACTCACAATTCACAATTCACAACTATCAAATGAATAACAAAAAAATAGATCATGCCACGGCATCTTTAGCATTCAACAAAGACGAAGAACATGTAAATTGGCACGATGAAACGCTTTGGTTTGTGCGTTCTAAGCGTGATAAAGCCGTTTTTCAGATTCCAGAATGGGAAAAATTGCGAGAAGCAGGTTCGCAAATAAAGAACCATGTGCTGTCTAATTTGCATGAGTTATTAACGCAATTCGAGGCAAAAGCAACTGCAAATGGCATTAGCGTTCATTGGGCAGCCGATGCGCAAGAACACAACGAAATCATTTATGCTATTCTGGAAAAAGAAGGCGTAAATCGGATGGTGAAGTCTAAATCAATGCTCACCGAAGAATGCCATTTGAACGAATACTTAAAAACAAAAGGCGTTGAAGTTATCGATTCTGACCTCGGTGAAAGGATTGTACAAATGCGAAATGAACCGCCCTCGCACATTGTTTTACCCGCCATTCACCTCAAAAAATCGGAGGTTGGGGAGACTTTTCATGAACATTTAGGCACTGAAAAAGGAGCAACGGATCCACAATATTTAACGGAAGCGGCTCGCTTACACCTTCGAGATACATTTTTAACCCGTAAAGTAGCCTTGACGGGCGTAAATTTTGCCATTGCCGAAACGGGAGGTTTTGTAGTTTGTACCAACGAAGGCAACGCCGACATGGGCGTACATTTGGCGGACGTACACATCGCTACCATGGGTTTTGAAAAGATAATTCCACGGGCAGAACATTTGGGCGTCTTCCTGAGATTATTAGCCAGAAGCGCCACGGGACAGCCCATTACCACTTTTTCAAGTCATTTTCATCAACCAAGAGCAGGGCAACAAATGCACCTTGTGATTGTAGATAATGGCAGAAGCAAGCAATTGGGTCGCCCCGATTTTAGGAATTCTTTGAAGTGTATTCGTTGTGCGGCTTGCTTTAATACTTGTCCTGTGTATCGTCGTTCGGGCGGACACAGTTATCATACGGCCATTGCGGGACCGATTGGTTCAATTCTCGCTCCTAATTTAGATATGGCTCAAAATGCAGATTTGCCTTTTGCGTCTACGCTTTGTGGTTCGTGTTCAAATGTTTGCCCCGTGAAAATTGATATTCACGAGCAACTTTACAAATGGCGACAAGTTTTGGTAAAAGAAGGACACGTAGCGAGTGTTAAAAAAATTGGTATTCAGTCAATGGCAAACGTGTTGAGTTCACCAAGTTTTTACAGAACAGCGGGAAAATTAGGGAGATTTTTGATGAAAAATACGCCCTTTGTTGTAAATAATAATCTGAATGTTTGGTATAAACAAAGAGATATGCCCGAAGTGCCAAAAGAGAGTTTTAGAGATTGGTATCTTTCGAGGGGTAAAGGAAATAAGTAGCATGATAATCGTGGCGTAGTGAGTAAGAAAATTTGCTATATTTGTTAAAACAAGATAATAGTATGAGAACAGCAATTGTAGAAAAACCATATTTTTTTAAGAAATTCAAAACTTATTCTGCCGAAGAGATTTTAGCGGCAGGAGGCACTACGGCATTTAGTAAGCTGACAGGTTATGACCCTAAAAAGCTCTATCATTTAGAAGGAACACCTTTGAGTGACGAGGATTTTGAAAAGGCAACAAAAATGTTAACAAAGTTGTATGAATTTATTGTTTGACACCAACATGATTCTTGCGATTGGGAGAGATAAATCTGGACATAGAATCATGGAATATTTGAATCCAAAAGAAGAGACAGTGTATGTTTCTTTCGTTAATATTGCAGAAGCACAGTCAATAGCATTTCAAAATAAATGGGGGACTTCTAAAATGCGCATTTTGGAAGATTTTTTTGATTCTGTTAGAATAATTGATATTAGTGACTTGTTGCTTCCAACTTACATCGGAATAGATGCGTACAGTCAACGCAATCATCCAGACTATGAAATTTATCCTTTTTCAACTCCTCGAAATATGGGCAAAAATGACTTATGGACGGTTCGACGCATCGATTGCCGCTACTGCCTCGCTATTAAACCTAAAACTCGTTACAACGGATTGCGATTTTGACCATTTAGATACTACTTTTCTTTCTCTTCACAAAGTAATGCCCGATGAAATATCAAGTCTATTCAAATAACTAAAAAAATGTCATCCAGAGGAAAAATATTAGCCAATATAAAAACTAATCAACCTGATTATCAAGAACTTACGGTTGAATTTAAGTTTGATTCAGTCTATGAAAATCTCTACGAAAAATTCGCAGAAATTCTGAGTTTTGTGGGTGGAAAAGCCCTAAAAGTCAATTCTTATCAAGAAATCAAAGAGGATATAAAACAACAGTATCAAGGAGTAACAAATATTGCCACAACGATTGATGAACTTTCGGAATTAGCCGATTTTAGTCTCAATATCAGCGACCCACATGAGTTAGAAATGTTGAATTTGGCCATCATTAAAGGCGATTTTGCCGTAGCTGAAAATGCCGCCATTTGGGTTTCGGAAAAACATCTCCCCCACCGTGTTTTGCCCATGATTACGCAATATTTGGTCATTGTCATTCATCAATCTGACATGGTAACGAATATGCACCGTGCTTATGAGCGAGTAAAAGTAGACGAAACGGGTTTTGGAACATTCATTTCTGGCCCTTCCAAAACAGCCGATATTGAGCAAAGTCTGGTGATTGGAGCGCACGGAGCGAGAGGGTTGATGGTTTATGTGATGGGGTATTAAATCATACTTCCCGAAAATACAGTACCCACACTGGATATTTTTTCGGGAAGTATAATTACAATCAAAATAATCAATTTTTAATAACCTTCTTCGTGATAATCTTCTCTCCAGCTTTGAATCTTAAAATATAAGCACCTGAATTAAAGGTATTCATATCAATCATTCCTTCGTGCGTTTGGGAGGGGGTTGAAATATTCTGATTCACTTGCTCTTTTCCCATCGAATTATACATTGACAAATTTAAAGTTGATGGTTCCTGACTTAGGAATTTCCAGTAGCAAAGCCCGGTGGTAGGGTTCGGAAAGACGTTGATAAATACCTCCTCACTTTCCGTTCCTTCGCTTAGGATACGTGCATTTACGTCTTTTTGATTTAGTTTATACACATCAGTCACTGGCAAGGAATTCCCTTTTTTTGCCGTATCTATTTTCACCTTTTGAAGAGTACGAACGCTTGTACAATTAGCATTTTTGCCCGACTCACAAGCCACGTAATAGGCAGTGTCAAGCGTTAATTTAGGTGTTCTAAGGTTATCTGAGCTTAATGAAATCCCGCCAGTTGCGGTGGCGTACCAATTGGGCGTTCCTGCCTTACAAGTGGCAACTAACGTTACGGCAGAACCCGTTTTCACTTTGGTCTCGAGGGCTACGGGGGCTTCCAAAGTAGTTACGTTTTTGATTGTAACCGCTACTCTTGGACTTTCACAACCAAAGACGGTTTGCGAAGCATAGTAAGTCTTTTTCTCTGCCAATTTTATCGTATCGGCATATATTTTTCCCACTTTTAGTGAATCATACCATTTGATATTTGTTCCTATGGCGGTTAAATCTGCAATGGTGGAGGCACTACAAAAATATTGAATGGTATCTGCTACGGGTTTAGCTAAATCACGCATAAAAGTCCCCGTGACCACTAATGACAACAAGCGAGCAGAATCGGGCGAAGTTTTGCTTTTCCGAAGAAAGATTTTATATTTTTCTCCCTTTTTTGCCGAGTCAATTTTTACTTGTCTGTAATTATTTCCGTTGCCATCAAACCATGTGTTTTCCTTGGTAGCATCTGCGGTTCGGTTTGCCATGCTTACGGGCTTCCAAGCACGAAACGTGGTATTTTTTGTTACATTTTTCACAATCAGATCATAGTCATAAATCAACCTCGAAACAGTAGGGTCAATGCCGTCTTTGATTGTTTGTTCAACACCTTCAATATCCGTCCAAGCAATAGACACAATCAAAGGTGAACACCCGCTGGCAGTTACTTCTCTTGAAATTTCGACAAGGGTATCGGCAGGAAATTTAAAAGGCATTTCTTCGATATATGCCCCTCTGGAGGCAGTATCTGAAACAACATAAGATTTCTTAACCAATGAATCCGCAAGAGCAAGGGCTTTTTTCCGTGCTACGGAATCAATGGTGGTCGTTTTCTTGATGGTTGTATCAACCACAGCGATTTTTACGGTATTGCCGATAATACTTTTGTATTTGATGGCGTTGGCGGCTTTTTCAATATCCAACAATCCCCAACCAAATTTAGGGTCGGGTCCTGGCTGACCTAAGTCTTCGGCAGTTCCCAACATCAAGGCTTTTAGGGTAGAGGCTTTCAGATAGGTTTTGTAAAGGCTGTTATAATATTGCTGTAACAAAAGCCCCGCCGCTGCTGCCGCTGGGGAGGCATAAGATGTTCCTTGTGAGTTAATTACTCCGCTGTATGAAGTATCTGAGGGTGTTTTGGTTTTTTTATCCGCAAATAAAGAGGAATTTATTCCTGTTCCCTTGGTTACGATTTCGGGTTTGACCCGTCCATCGTCGGTGGGTCCCCAATTGCTATAAAAAGACATTGTTTTGTCACCATTAACCGATCCAACCGTCATTACATTTTTTGAGGCCGAAGACCCCGTAATGATGTCATAACCCAATTTTGCTTTTCGGTTTCCACTATCCTCTTGTTCGTTGCCAACGGCTACAAAGGGTAAATAATTAGGCAAATATCGGGTAAGAAGATCCCAGTTTTTGGCCGTTTCATCATACGCCCCAAAATTCCAAGTGGCTGTGGTCGTATCGTTGGTATATCCATACGAATGGTTTGAAATCAGGTATCCTTTCAAGGCAAATTCCGCCATTTCCAGCAAATCACTATTCCAGTCATAACAAAGGGCTTTTGCTCCATAGGCAACACCACGAGGCTTGTTAGGAAGGTTTTTCCCTACCATAGTTCCCGTTACGTGAGTCATGTGATTATTGCCCCCATAGGTTTTGTTTGCTCCAACGCCATCTATTGTTTGGTTAGCTTGCATGGTTGCTTTGCCAGATAATAATTCATGCGTTGCCCGTACTTCACCGCCGTCCCAAACCCCCACAACCATACTGTCGCCTGTGATGTTTGCTCCCATAGAACCGCTTTTATACAATTGGTCGGCTTTGATTAAAATAGCAGATTCTCGGTTTTTGGTATTGATATAAATAGGTTTGCCGCTACTATCAATATGATGGAGATAATACAGAGAACCATTTTTTTCAAAACTCCTCTTCAGCTTCGGATTCTTTTTCAAGTAATCCTGCACTTTTTTTTCAGAATCATTAAAACGATTTTGAAACGTTGATTTCAATTGGTCCGCTTTCAGCTTACTGATTGAATCAACATTTTTTGTTCTTTCTTCGGCAGTTTGAGCATTGGCTGAAA
>JBBAKZ010000093.1:0-9260 GCA_040403275.1 Arcicella sp.
GAAATAGGATGGTATACGACCATTTGAAAACTGGAACTGAAAAAGTTTGATAATGCCGTGATTGGTTTTACAAAAATGGTATCATAAATTTCATCTACGTAGTATTTGTTATAAATTACTTTCTGAATTCCTGAAACTTCGTTATCTGCCGAAGGAACTACTTTTTTACTTACATAAATCACGTAAGCCAATCCTGCCGAAGCTAACGCAACAACTACCGAAACAATCATTAAAGTTTTCTCTAATGATTCATCAAGGGCGGCATGTTCTACGTTTGAATGGGCGAATAAGGGAGCCATGAACTCTGCTAAACTTGAGTGGCCGCCGAAGATATGCGGTAAATTAAAGAATCCACCAGCAGCCGAAAGAATTGCCAAAATCATCAAGGGGGCAGTCATCGTTAACGGTGATTCGTGTAAATGATGTTTTTGTTCTGAAGTTCCTCTGAATTCGCCAAAGAAAGTTAGAAACAACAAACGGAACATATAAAAAGAAGTCATTATCGAACCTAAAAGGGCAAATCCCCACATCACTTTGTTATGCTCGTAAAGGTGAGCTAAGATTTCGTCTTTCGAGAAAAACCCGGCAAAGGGAGGAATACCAGAAATGGCAATCGTGGCAATCAAGAAAGTGATAAAAGTAATCGGTAATACTTTACGCAAGCCACCCATTTTACGAATATCTTGTTCGTCCGACATCGCATGAATCACCGAACCTGCTCCTAAGAACAAAAGCGCTTTGAAAAATGCGTGAGTCATGACGTGGAAAAATGAAGAAGAATAAGCCATTACGCCCAATCCCATGAACATATAGCCCAATTGAGAAACGGTTGAATAAGCCAATACTTTCTTAATATCATTTTGGAAAAGACCAATTGAAGCCGCTAAAAGTGCCGTTGCTAATCCTACCCAGGCCACAATTTCTAAGGTTTCGGGCGCTAATGAATACATGAAATTTGAACGTATAATCATGTAAATACCAGCCGTGACCATGGTTGCGGCGTGGATAAGCGCAGATACGGGCGTTGGACCTGCCATCGCATCGGGCAACCATGTGTATAATGGAATTTGAGCCGATTTACCCATAGCCCCAACGAACAACAAAAGCGTGATGTAAAATAACGTTTTATCTCCTGAAAGATAACCTCCATCTACCACCGATGCTTGAATGCTTGCGTATTCAACTGAACCAAAATGGGTGATGATCATAAAAATACCTAACAAAAAGCCCAAATCACCAATTCGGTTCATAATAAAGGCTTTGCGAGCAGCATTTCCGTAATTAGCATTTTTATTCCAAAATCCAATGAGTAGATATGAACAAAGTCCAACGCCTTCCCAACCGATAAACATCACAACATAATTTGACCCCATTACTAATAAAAGCATGAAGAACAGAAAGAGATTGAGGAAAGCAAAGAATTTTCCGAAACCTTCGTCGTGGCTCATGTAGCCGATTGAATAAATATGAATCAATGAACCTACACCCGTGATAATCAACAACATCAACAAGGATAATTGGTCAATCAGGAAGGAAAATGATATATTTAGTTTGCCGACGGTTATCCAATCGAAAACGGAAACAACTTGTGGTTTGCCATCAAATCCGAAGAAAAGCGACAATACGCAAGCAAAAGAAGCTAAGGCAAGCCCCGAACTGATAATGCCAGCCAATGATTTTGGAATATGGCGAAAACCGATTCCATTAATCAAGAAACCAAGGAGTGGAAGAAGAGGAATTAGTGTAATTAAGGACATGTTTTTTTCAGTTATAGCCCCCTAACCCCCGAAGGGGGGACTTTCGTCCGCAAATATCAGACGAATGAATAGAGGCATTTACCATTTCAATTTATTTACCCAAACCATCGGAGAGAAATTTTAGTCCGCAATTATCGAACGAATAAATTCCCCCATCGGGGGTTAGGGGGCTATTTACCATTTCAATTTATTCAATAAACCAACGTCAATGGTTTTGATATTTCTGTAAATCATGACTATAATTGCGAGACCAACTGCTACTTCTGCGGCGGCCACTGCCATGATAAAAAAGACGAAAATTTGACCTGAAGGATCAGATTTATACGATGAAAATGCGGCTAAGAGCAAATTGACGGCATTGAGCATCAACTCGACCGACATAAAGATAATAATCGCATTTCGACGAGTCAATACGCCAACGATTCCGATACAAAATAAGGCAGTACTAAACCATATATAGTTTTGCAGAGGAACGAGTCGGATGATGTCAGGTATTTGTTGCATGATGTTTGTTTTTTCGTAATAATTGCAAAAATACGGCTTTGCCTTTAAAATTGAAAAGGTTATCGTTTACTTATTATTAAAACCTCTTAATTTTATTTCCGTTAATTTCCGTTTTGTATCCATCGGGAAATCACCTTTCATCATCCAATCGTAGTAAGAAGGCTCTTCTTTTAATACTTGCAGAACAGGTTTTCCAGCGTGTTTTCCAAAATTAATCACTTCAACTCCGTCTTTATTGAAAGTCATTCGCTGAGCGAAATCGACTAATTTTGAGACAGTTATCTCGTGCAAAGCATCCATATCGTTCTTCACAGGTTCAAATTCTTCTCCGTTGGCATCCTTAATTTTTACGCCTTCATAATATTTTACTTGAGCATTCAAAACCTCTAAAGTAGCAATTGTATCCGCTTCGGCCGAATGAGCATCAATTAATTCTTTATTACAGAAAAATTTATATGCGGCTGAAAGATTGCGAGGTTCCATCAAATGAAAAATTCTTTGCGCATCAATCAAACGGCGATTTTTTACGTCAAAATCAACATCATTTCTCAAAAATTCTTCTACCAACATGGGCACATCGAAACGATTGGAATTGAATCCTGCCAAATCACAACCTTCCAAAAATTGAGCCATTGATTTAGCAATTTGCTTGAAATTAGGCTCATTTGCCACATCTTCATCATAAATTCCGTGTATCAGCGATGACTCCAAAGGAATAGGAAATCCCGGATTCACCCGACGAGTTTTCACCGTGACGGTTCCATCAATATTCGCTTTGGCGATACTGATTTCAACAATACGGTCTTTAATCATATTGATTCCCGTAGTTTCTAAATCGAAAACTGCGAGAGGCTTACGGAGTTTTAACTGATGAGTGAGCATTAAATCTTGTTTGCGGTTGGGAAATTTGATGTAAAATTCCATCAAATGCAAAGTTAGCCAAAATAAATCTGAAACGAGTGAGGCGTTTAAATTCTTCTTTCTAAATTTGGTGGAAAGTTGGGGTTTTAGTCACTTGCCTTTGGCAAAGAACTAAACGAGCAATATCTCACCAAAAGAAATAACAATTTGAAGGATTTACTTAATTTTGTTATGAATTACCAAAAATGAAATATGGATAATCTTACAGTAAACTCGTTAGGGCCAATTAAAGAAGCAAACATTGACTTTGGGGACTTGACTATTTTTGTAGGCTCACAGGCAAGCGGAAAAAGTATTTTGCTTCAATTAATCAAACTAATCTTAGATAAAAATCATACTCGTGAAACCTTAGAACAATACGGTTATATCTGGAGTAATGATGCAGATAAAATTTTGGATAGATTTTTTGGCGAAGGAATGTCTGCCATTTGGGTTGATGAAACGACCATCAAATTTGGAGGTAAACCTTTCAGTAAAAAGGACTTAATTCCCAAAAGAGGCAGGAAAGGAAAAGAAGAAAATGAGGAAGAAACGATTTTTTATGTACCAGCCCAACGAATTGTCTGTTTAAACAATGGTTGGCCTCGTTTTTTTAGTGAATATGATGATTCAGCCCCTTATGTTTTAAGATATTTTGGAGAAACGTTAAGACAGCTTTTAGAAAATGGATTAGTTAATAATAAAAATGATGTCATTTTTCCGCAACCTCAACGTTTGAAAGAATCTCTCAGAGATTCTTTCAATGAAAGTATTTTTCACGATGGAAAAGTTATTTTAGACCAATCAGGAAGTAAAAAAAGATTCAAATTAAGTATTGGTAATTCTATAGGAGTACCATCAGCCAGTATTCCTTTTATGACATGGAGTGCAGGGCAAAAAGAGTTTATGCCTTTGTTATTAAGTTTTTATTATTTGTGTCCAGCTTCAAGAGCCAGTAAAAAGGATGCTATAAAGTATGTAATTATTGAAGAACCCGAAATGGGCTTGCATCCCCAAGCAATTGAATCGGTGATTCTACAAGTCATTGATTTGCTCTCTCGTGGTTACAAGGTAATTATTTCAACCCATTCTCCTGTTTTACTGGAATTTGCTTGGGCATTCAACCTACTAAAAAAAACCAAAGCAAAAGATAATGCCCTTTTTGAGTTATTTAACGTAAAAAAAACGCCAACATACTCCCGTTTATTTAAAGACTTATTAGAGACTAAGCAATTAAATACTTACTATTTTGATAGGGTAAATAATGCTGTTTCTGTTAAAGACATTTCCTCCTTAGACGCTGGTAGTGAAGATATTGCCATTTCTGAATGGGGAGGGCTTTCTTCGTTTGCCTCAAAAGCATCAGATATAGTCTCAAAATCCGTAGCAAATGAAGAATAATAAAATCAAGCCCAAAACATTCAAGCAAGCGGTAAATGAAACGGAAGAAATTAAAAATGGTTATCAAAACGGATTAAAGGCATTGGGGAATTACAGCAATAAGGTTGAACTTGGGGATACAAAAAAATGTGAAGGAAGTGTGGCTATTGATGATTGTACTGAAAGTTTATATCCGCAAAAAAACCGTTGGGATTATGTTTTTGGCTATAAAGGGGATGCATATTTTGTTGAAGTCCATTCTGCTCACACTTCCGAAGTAAGTATCGTTTTAAAAAAACTGCAATGGCTGAAAGATTGGCTAAATAGCAAAGCTCCTGAAATTAAAAAATTACAAGCAAAAGATAAGGCATTTATATGGATTCAGACGAATGGAAATCATATACTGCCCAAATCGTCTCAAAATAGACTTCTTGCTGAAAAAGGATTGAAACCTGTATCAAAATTGATTTTGGACTAATTTTCTCCTACCGTGAATACAGACAACGGCAAATAAAAAACGCCAAACCAAAAACAAAGAAATCAGTACCAAAACAAATGACTACTAAAAACTTTCAACAAGCACTAAACGAAGAATTTTCTCAACAAACTTACGGTGAAAATCCGGTTGAATTATACGAACCCATCCGCTATTTAATGGCTTTGGGAGGCAAAAGAATGCGTCCGCTGATGACCTTAATGGCAACTGCATTATTCACTGACGACTGGCAAAAAGCCGTCAAACCTGCCTCTGCGGTGGAGGTTTTTCATAATTTTACCTTGATGCATGATGATATTATGGACAATGCGCCGCTTCGTCGTGGAAAACCAACGGTTCACGAAAAATGGAACGCCAATATTGCCATTCTTTCGGGTGATGTGATGCTCGTTCAAGCATACGAACTTTTGATGGAAGTGGAAGACAGCCGTTTCAAAAAAGCCATGAAACGCTTCAATCGCACGGCAGCGGAGGTTTGTGAAGGACAACAATTAGACATGAATTTCGAAAGTCGTGCGCAAGTGACCGAAGCGGAATATCTCGAAATGATTAAACTCAAAACGTCCGTTCTTTTGGGATTTTCATTAGAATTAGGCGGAATTATTGCGGGTGCGAGCGATAAATCGTGTGAATTATTGTACGAAATAGGCATCAATATCGGTCTGGGTTTTCAGTTGAAAGATGATTTATTGGATGTTTACGGCGACCCAGAGAAATTTGGCAAGCTAGTGGGCGGTGATATTATCTCCAATAAAAAAACCTTCATGCTCATCGAAGCCATTGAAAAAGCCTCGGGCGAAACCAAAGAAAATTTAGATAAATGGCTGAATGTCAAAACGTTTGATAATGTTGAGAAAGTAAAAGCTGTTACTGAAATTTATGATTCACTAGGAATCAAGCAATTAGCCGAGGCCAAAATCAATGATTATTTTGACAAAGGATTAAAATGTTTAGATGCCTTGAAGGTAGATGAAGAACGCAAAACTGAACTCAGAGCCTTTGCCGAAATGTTGATTGATAGAGAAGTATGATCAATTAACAGTTGACAATTAACAATTAATAATTTTTAAAAGAAATCTAAGTCCGTTGGTTTCCCACCAGACATCATTCGTCAGCAATACAAGCAATTGACTTTCAATAAATTATAATTAAAAACTTTTCTAAAAAAGCATACGAATCTTACAAAATTAACTACATAATTATCAAAATGGAACTACAAATCGTTCAAAATAAAATACTTGAAATTCGAGGGCATCGTATCATTCTTGATTTGCATTTGGCGGAACTTTATGCCGTAGAAACCCGAGCTTTGAAACAGGCTGTTAAACGAAATTTGGAAAGATTTCCTTCCGACTTTATGTTTGAACTTAGCGCAGAAGAGGTAAATAACATGGTATCACAAAATGTGATACCATCAAAACAGAACTTTGGCGGTGCTTTACCATTTGCTTTTACTGAACAGGGTGTTGCAATGCTTTCAAGTGTATTGAGAAGCTCAAAAGCAATTGAAGTAAATATTGCCATTAGGCGAGCATTTGTATTATTGAGACAATTGTCGTTAAATATACAGGATATTCGTACAGAATTGGAGAGCATTCGAAAACAATATGACCAACAATTCAATGATGTATTTGAAGCCCTTGATTCATTGATAAATCCGTCAATAGAAAGAAAAACAGTTGGATTTGAAATTACTAAAAGTGTATAATGACTTTAATGCTCATCAAGCACAGGAAAAAGAAGAAAACCAAACACATTTAATTCAACAATGGAATGAATATTTCGGAAAATAAATTCGCAAAAGACCCCTACGATAAACTCATTTTCGAACAAGGAATAAGGGTAAAAAATTTATTTTTTGATAAAGATTTAGATTTAATGTTGGTTGCGCTAAACAATGAAAAAGTCTTACATTTTAAAATTTCAGATTTTCCGAAACTCCAAAATGCCACATTTTCTCAATTATCCGATTGGAAATTGGAACAAGGAGGCATTGCTGTTTCGTGGGAAGAACTCAACGAAGATTTATCTGACAAAGGCTTTCTAAAACAAGCGGCAATGAACGAAGTATTTTATCATTTGGCGGCTGTCGCTTAACAAATTATTAACCCAAAATATGTCATTAACCTTCATTTTTATTGGAATTATCGTTGCCCTTAGCCTTTATGCTTGGAACAATCAAAGCATTATGAGTAAGTGGATTATGAACCCGTATTCCGTTCATAAATACCAAGAATATTACCGTTTTCTTACCTCAGGATTTCTTCATGCTGATTATGGACATTTGTTCTTTAACATGCTGACTTTATACTTTTTTGGTCCCAATATCGAATACTATTTTTCATTCCTTTTTGGCGAAACCACAGGGGGGATTTTATACGCAGTATTATATTTAGTCGGGATAATTGTGGCTAACGTTCCATCTTACGTTGACCATAAAAATGATAGTGGATATAATGCGCTGGGAGCATCTGGTGGAGTTTCTGCGGTAATTTTTGCGACGATTTTGTTCGCCCCAACTTCCAGTATGTACGTTTATTTTATTCAAATGCCCGCCTTTGTTTTTGCTATTTTGTACACCGCTTATTCAATTTATATGTCAAAACGGAATTTGGATAATATTGGTCATTCTGCCCATTTATACGGAGCGGCTTTTGGGGTAATTTTCACCTTAATTTTAAAGCCAGATTTATTCACCAGTTGCATTGCTCAAATATCCGCTTATTTGCAGAATCTTTTGTAGGATTGTTGGTACGCAGATACTTCGCAATCAGCGTGCCAATATGTTCACCACCGCCCGAATTTTCTCAGCATCTGAATATACAATCTCATATTCAGGAACTTCCGAAAGTCCACCCATGGCGATTCCTTCTTTCCGAAAAATCATTTCAGAGTCTCGGCTTGCCTTGCCTGTGAGATGCAAAGCCTGTACACCAGTTTGCATGAGCGTTGGCGCATTACTGGTATTTACACCACTTCCCACCATGATTTCGATTCTGCCATTGGCTTGTTTGACTAAGGTTTTGATATTTTCAATTCCTTCCATCGCCGTATTTTTTTGTCCGGAAGTCAAAATCCTATCACAACCCGTTTCAATAATATCCTCTAGGGCTTTTGAATAATCCAGCGTCATGTCGATGGCTCGGTGAAAAGTTACTTGCATGGGTTTTGCGAAAGCCACTAATGCCTTTGTTTGGGTAATATTTACTTGGCCATTTGGCTGTAAAATTCCTAAAACAATTCCTTCGCAACCAAGTGCTTTTGCCATGCCTATGTCCGCCTGCATGACGGAAATTTCATCCTCCGAATAGCAAAAATCTCCCCCACGAGGGCGAATCATGGCATGTATTTCGATGCTGACTCGTTGTTTGGCAATTTGTATTAAACCAGCCGAGGGCGTTGTGCCTCCTTCGTACATCGAACCGCAAAGTTCAATGCGATTTGCACCACCTTTTTCCGCTGCCAGACATGATTCGAGTGAGAAAGCACATACTTCAATTTTGATAGATTTATGATTAAAACTCATTTTTTGAAATTATTTTCGATAAGATATAATTTTTTCAGATAAACTTAGTTAGTTCATCACAAGAATTTTTTATTAAAAAAGTTTTTCGTAAGCAAAAAAATTATACTTTTGCAGTCCTGATAAAAAACGATAAGAATTTACAAGTTAATATTTTTATTTTCAGAAATTAAATTAGTAATTAATCGTAACCAAATTCATAGATTATGTACTGGACACTTGAATTAGCATCCTACCTTGAAGATGCACCATGGCCTGCAACAAAGGACGAACTTATTGACTTCGCAATCCGTACGGGATCGCCTTTGGAAGTTGTTGAAAACGTGCAAGAATTAGAAGATGACGGACAACCGTATGAAAGCATTGAAGAAATCTGGCCCGATTATCCGACTAAAGATGATTTCTTCTTTAACGAAGATGAATATTAAAAATTCGTTTGATGCCACCTTTTCGGGTGGCATTTTTATTTTAAAAAAGTCATAAGTCATTAAGTTGTATGGTTTTAAATGTTAGAATTCTTTTACCTACGATTTATAGACTTTTGACTCCCTCCATTTCATGAAAATTAATCATATTTCTCAGCTAAATCCTGCTACAAAGGTTATTATTTTTTCTTTTTTACAAGATGACAATACTTTTGAAAATCAACTTCAAAAAGTCAGTAATGATTTTGAATTGAACCTTGAATTATTAAAACAAG
>JBBAKZ010000094.1:0-9226 GCA_040403275.1 Arcicella sp.
TTTATTAGTTTTAGGAGTGGTGTTTTTATTGATTTGGTTATTTTATTTACCAATAAGAATCCTTTATACCAAACCTAAAATTGTTGAGGATTAAATGTGTAGACGATTCTCCAGAATCGTTTTCAAAGTACCATTCACGATGCTGGAGAATCGTGGGAAATAAAATTATCCAGTGCAGAACATCAAACTCTCCGATTATACCTACAATTTACCCGATGAACGCATCGCAAAATTTCCTTTGTCCAAACGTGACGAATCGAAATTACAAGTTTATCAGCAAGGGAAAATTACCCATACAATTTTCAAAAATATTACGGGCTATTTACCTAAAAATAGTCTGTTAGTTTTCAATAATACAAAAGTAATTCCTGCACGAATTCACTTTCAAAAGACCACCGGTGCCATTATTCAACTGTTTTTACTACATCCAGTCCTACCAACACCAGTCATTAATTTGGCCATGGAAGTAGTAGATTTTTGCGTATGGGAGTGCATGATTGGCAACCGAAAACGTTGGAAAAAAGGCGATATTTTAACCCAAATACTGAGGGTAGAAGGAAAAGAAGTAGAAGTAAATGCGGAGATTTTTGATGAGGAAAAGAATTATGTTAAATTATCCTGGAAGAATATAGATGCAGGAGAAGATTTTGGAGGTAAAATCGAAAATCGAAAATTCGTAGATTTAATCCAATCACTTGGACAAATACCCCTTCCGCCCTACCTAAATCGTGAAGTAGAAACGGCAGATTATGAGACGTATCAAACCGTTTATAGTGAGAAAAAAGGTGCGGTAGCCGCCCCAACCGCTGGCTTACATTTTACACAAGAAGTTTTGCAAAACCTTGAAAAAGAGGGCATTAAACAAGAATTCTTAACCTTACACGTAGGAGCTGGAACCTTTCAGCCGATTAAAGTGGAGAATATTATTGAGCATAAAATGCACAATGAACAGGTCGTTATCAGTAAACAAAATATTGAAAATCTGTTAGCCAATTTAGGAAATATCATACCCGTGGGTACCACTTCAATGCGGACTCTGGAGAGTCTTTACTGGTACGGAGTGAAATTGATTTCAGCTAAAAACAGTCCGTTTTTTATTGAAAAATTATATCCCTATCAGCACGAAATATTGCCAACCGCAGAAGAATCTTTGAAAGCTATTTTAGGAAAAATACTGGATAACAACGAAACAGAAATCACCGGTGAAACAGAGATTTTTATCTTTCCGGGTTATCAATTTAAGCTTTGTAGGGGTATTATTACCAATTATCATCAACCAGAAAGTACGTTGATTTTATTAATTGCGGCACTCGTTGGCGAAGATTGGCGACGTGTTTATGAAGAAGCCATGACAAAAGATTATCGCTTTTTGAGTTACGGTGATTCTTCACTTTTACTTCCGTAGTACAGACTTTAGTCTGTAAGTAAATGAACAGACTCAAGTCTGTGCTACTTTTTCATTCCTTCTTTTATCTTCTTTTCAGCCGCATTTTCTTGTGGTTCGTAAAAGATTTTATCCTTAATTTCATCGGGTAAGAATTGCTGTTCTACGTAATTTCCTGCGTAATTATGGGCATATTTGTAGCCTTTTCCATAATCCAATTCCTTCATTAATTTGGTTGGCGCATTGCGTAAATGTAATGGAACGGGCAAATTTCCCGTCTGACGAACCAAAGCTAAGGCTTGATCAATGGCTAAATAAGCCGAATTACTTTTGGCAGAAGTGGCCAAATAAATCACCGTTTGGGAAAGAATAATGCGTGCTTCCGGCAACCCAACCGCCCGAATCGTTTGAAAACAGGTATTTGCCATCAACAGCGCATTCGGATTGGCAAGTCCGATGTCTTCCGATGCCAAAATCATCATCCGTCTACCGATAAATTCAATATCTTCGCCTCCTTCAATCATGCGAGCGAGCCAATAAATAGCAGCATCGGGGTCAGAACCACGAATGGATTTAATGAAAGCCGAAATGATATCATAATGTTGTTCTCCGTCTTTGTCGTACAGTGCAATGTGTTGTTGCAATTTCTCAACGACCATCTCGTTGGTAATTTCCAAAACCTCTTCGCCTTCGTTGAAAGTCGTGACCAATTCCAAAATATTATACAACTTCCGACCATCACCGCCCGAAAATTGCAACATCGCTTCAAATTCCTTGATAACGACTTTTTTATGCTTCAAAAAAACGTCTTTTGCTAAGGCTTGATTGACCAAGAAAATCAGTTCATCTTTGTTCAAAGGTTTGAGAACATATACTTGACAACGAGACAAAAGTGCTGAAATAACCTCGAATGAAGGATTTTCGGTAGTTGCCCCGATAAGCGTTACGGTTCCTTTTTCAACTGCTCCCAACAATGAATCTTGCTGAGATTTTGAAAAACGATGAATTTCATCAATGAATAAAATGGGCGAAGACGTATCGAAAAATTGCTGTTTTTTAGCTAAATCAATCGTCTCCCGAATATCTTTTACCCCTGAATTAATGGCAGAAAGCGAATAAAAAGGACGTTTGAGTGCCTTGGCGACGATACTCGCCAGCGTAGTTTTCCCAACGCCTGGAGGTCCCCAAAGGATAAAAGAAGGCACACGACCCGCCTCCACCGCCCGACGAAGTACGGCTTTTGGGCCCACCAAATGGTGTTGCCCGACATATTCATCAAGCGTATCTGGTCGCATTCTTTCGGCTAATGGTCGCATAAGAATAGATTAAAATTAAAACCGAAAACGAACAAATTCAAAAACCTCCCCTTTTTTAAACACCTGATTTTCAGCGGGTAATTCCACAAAACCATCGCAATCGGTCAAATTAGCAAAATCGGCAGAACCACTGCCTTCAAAAGGAGAAGCCATTAATTTACCCTCTTGAAAATACGTTTTTACGGGTACGAAATACGTCAAATCGGGCTTGAAAAATACCTCTTTATCCAATACTACCCTTTCATTGCTAGGTTCTAGAAGGTATTTACAGAAGCATAAAAAAGTAGAAACTGGATTTCCCGGTAAGGCAAAAACGGTTTTCCCTTCGTCAGTTTTGCCAAACCAAAAAGGTTTTCCAGGCTTTTGGGCAACTTTGTGAAAAAGTTTTTTCACGCCCAAATCCTTCAAAATTTCGGGAACAAAATCCTTTTTTCCTGCCGATACACCGCCACTTAATAAAATGACATCATGATTTGATAAAATATATTTTAACTCATTGGATAACAAAACTTTATCATCCATCAGATGAAATAAATTCGCCTTCACTCCTATCCTTTCCAAAGCTGCCGACAACAGATAAGAATTGGACATTCTGATTTGATAAGGCAAAGGATTTTCGGAGATTTCAACCAATTCATCACCCGTAGAAATCACGGCAACTCTGGGAGGCATTTCAACTTTTACCATCGCTTTCCCAACCGAGGCCATCACGGCAATTTCGGGAGGAGAAATTTCTAAGCCTTTTTCTAAGAGCATATCACCTGCTTTTCGGTCAGCACCTTGGCGATGAACATTTTGTCCTTGTGAAATCTCCGATAATGGAATTACAATTTTCGCCACTTTCACGCCATCTACCTCTTGAATCTCAACATCTTCGTACCGAATAACGGTATTGCAACCCAAAGGCAAAACTGCGCCCGTCATTACTTCTATGCAATTTTGAGGATTTTGAAGGGATTTTTGGGCTTCTCCAGCGTATTGTATAGCTTCAATTTTGAAACTTTCCGCTTTCTGATTTATCGCAATTCCATCCATTGCCACTCTATCAAAGGGAGGAAAATCACGATCGGCAGTAATATTTTCTGCCAGAATTAAGCCCAAACTTTCCAAAAGGGGAACTTCAGAAATATGGGGTACGAAGGCATTTTCTTTTACTATTTTTAAGGCTTCTTTTACGGAAATCATATTTTTTGATGTTCGATTTTTGTTATTCGATGTTTGGGTTCATTTTCAACCTAACTTTGCAAAAATACTTAATAAAAATGGGTCTTATATTTTTATTTTTAGTAATAAATTTTAAATCCAAACATCGAATAACGAAAACCAAAATCATGTCATTCACTCATTTAGATAACAACAATAACCCGTCAATGGTTGATGTCTCCGAAAAAACCCTAACCAAACGTACCGCTACGGCTCAAAGCATCGTAGTGTTAACGGACGAAATTATCGCCAATTTCAAAGACGGCGACCTTCAAACCAAGAAAGGTTCTGTACTACAAACGGCTATTATTGCGGGAACCATGGGTGCAAAGAAAACTTCCGATTTGATTCCACTTTGCCATCCTTTGGGTTTAGATTCTTGTAAATTTAATGTAGAAGTTTCTGGAAATGAGATAATTATACAATGTGCTTGTTCATTAACTGCCAAAACGGGCGTTGAAATGGAAGCGCTCACGGGTGCGAGTATTGCAGCCTTGACTGTGTATGATATGTGCAAAGCGTTTTCGCACGATATTGTGATTAAGGAGACAAAATTATTGATAAAAACAGGCGGAAAAAGTGACTACGGAATGTAACACGATTCTCCAGCTTCGTAAATTAAAATGATACATTTATCCATCTCAGCCCTTATATTGTCAGGCGGACTCAGTTCTCGTATGGGTGAAGAAAAACGGCTGATTCATTATCACGGAAAAACGCAAGAACAATACCTTTTTGACTTACTAAAGCCTTATTGTTCAGAAGTTTACGTATCAATTAATCAAAACCAAACGACGGATTTACCGTACATCCCAGACCTCGATTTACCGATAAAAAGTCCGATGGTGGGTATATTTTCTGCGTTCCAGCAAAACCCGTATACGACTTGGTTGGTGGTGGCTTGCGATATGCCTTACGTGGATGAAAGGACGATTGACTATTTATTGCAACATCGCAATGCAGAGAAGTACGCAACGGCTTTTGAAAATCCTGACGAACATTTTCCCGAACCATTATTAGCCATTTACGAAACTAAAATCTATCCAGACCTGCAAGAAGCCGTCAATCAGGGTAGAAAATCACCGATGAAAGTTCTACAAAACCTTGAAATTGAGTTAATTAAAGACTTTGATTTTCAATGGATTAAAAATGTAAATACCGTAGACGAAAGGACAAAGACAAAGCTTTTTTAGTAGAATTTTAATAAAAAAGCCTTATCCATGTAAAACCTTATTATGCAAGAAATAGCCTTTACCATGAAGCTCAAAAAAGGATTTGAGCAAGAATATAAAAAACGTCACGACGAGATTTGGGAAGAACTTTCTACCACCCTTCACGAAGCAGGAGTCAGAGATTATGCCATTTATTTGGATGAAAATAGTGGTACTTTATTCGCTGTTCAAAGACGGATTGACGGACATACCATTGATTCACTTCCAACCTTACCAATCATGAAAAAATGGTGGGCTTTTATGGCGGATATTATGGAAACGAATCACGATAATTCGCCCGTATCGAACCCATTGACCTGTGTTTTTAGAAATTCCCCCCAATAATTCTTTCAAAAACAATGAAAAAATCAACCTCCCTGATTCTCTTTTTTCTCTTCTTTCAAGTACCGATTTTTGCCCAAAAAAATCTTACTTTATGGTATAAACAACCCGCCCGAAATTGGAACGAAGCCTTGCCAATCGGCAACGGACGCATTGGAGCCATCATTTTTGGCAGTCCCGAAAACGATCTTATTCAACTCAATGAACAAACGCTTTGGTCGGGTGGACCAGTGAATAGAAACCCAAATCCAGAAGCGTCTAAACACTTACAGGAAGTTAGAGACGCTATTTTTGTGGAAGATTTTGAGAAAGCTGAGCAATTAACCAAACAATTGCAAGGGCTGTATTCAGAAGCTTATCAGCCATTGGGGGATTTGGTTTTGAAGCAAAAATTTACAGGGGAAGTAAGTAATTATTATCGAGATTTAAACATTGAAAATGCCATTTCTACGACTCGTTTCAAAGTTGGCAATACCGAATTTACCCGTGAATTTTTCGTTTCTGCTCCTGCCCAAGCCATGATTATTAGGCTGAAAAGTAGCACCAAAGGAGCTTTGAATTTTACGGCTTCTACGCAAAGTTTACACCCAATGTTAAAATCGACTATTGGCAGTAATCAAATGGTTATGCGGGGAAAAACGCCTGCCTCGGCAGCACCAAATTACGTACGTGATAGAAAAAACCCCGTCATTTATGAAGACGTGACTAACTGCAAAGGCACTCGTTTTGACTGGCGTTTGGTGTTGAAATCTACCGATGGAAAAGTTAAAACCGACATTTCTGGCATTGCAATTTCTGATGCCACCGAGGCTGTTTTTGTCCTCACCGCCGCCAGCAGTTTTAACGGTTTTGATAAATGTCCCGATTCGGAAGGAAAAGATGAAAAAGCATTGGCTGATAATTATTTAAAATTGAGTAAAAACAAATCTTTCGATGAATTAAAAACCGCTCATATTGCTGATTACCAAGGTTTTTTTAAACGAATGAGTTTTTCCTTAAACGGAAATCCGAGCGTTGATTTACCCACCGACCAAAGACTGTTGAAATATACCGAAGGAGCACAGGACCCTTCTTTGGAGAGTTTATATTTCCAATTTGGAAGATATTTATTGATTTCGTGTTCTCGTCCCAACGGTTTGCCAGCCAATTTGCAGGGCATTTGGAACAACTCAATTCGTCCACCGTGGAGTTCAAATTACACCATTAACATCAATACCGAGATGAATTATTGGTTGGCAGAAATGTGTAATCTTTCGGATTTGCACACACCTTTGTTGAAACACATTAAAAGTATTGCCGAAACGGGCAAGGAAACTGCCAAGCATTTCTACAACGCTCGTGGTTGGGTGGCTCACCATAATTCGGACGTTTGGGGACTTTCAAACCCCGTGGGAGATTTGGGAAAAGGTTCGCCCAGTTGGGCAAACTGGACGATGGGCGGAGCGTGGTTGAGTCAGCATTTATGGACGCATTATGCATTTACGGGTGATAAAAAATATTTGAAAGAACAAGCCTATCCATTGATGAAAGAGGCTTCTATTTTCTGCGAAGATTGGCTCATTAAAGACGGAAAAGGGCATTTAGTAACGGCTCCATCGACTTCTCCCGAAAACGTATTTATTACCGAGAAAGGCGTAAAAGCCTCGGTTTCAATGGCAACCACGATGGATATGTCCATCATTTGGGACGTTTTCACGAACACCATTGAGGCATCGGAAGTGCTGGGAATTGATGCGGATTTTAGAAAAGAGTTACTCGAAAAACGAGCCAAATTATTCCCCTTGCAAATCGGCAAAAAAGGAAATTTGCAAGAATGGTACAAAGATTGGGAAGACGTCGAACCACAACATCGCCACACTTCGCATTTATTTGGCTTGCATCCCGGGCGACAAATTTCACCGCTTCGCACGCCTGAGTTTGCCAACGCTGCCAAGAAAACCCTCGAAATTAGAGGTGATGACGGAACGGGTTGGAGTAAATCTTGGAAAATTAACTTTTGGGCGAGACTCCACGATGGCAACCACGCCTACAAGTTGGTGCGTGAATTATTGAAATTGACGGGCATGGAAGGTACAGATTATACCAAAGGCGGTGGCACGTACCCGAATTTATTTTGTGCGCATCCTCCTTTTCAAATTGACGGAAACTTCGGCGGAACATCGGGCATGGCAGAAATGTTGTTGCAAAGTCACGATGGATTATTGAATATTCTACCCGCTTTACCCGACGATTGGGCATCGGGCGAGATTAAAGGACTGAAGGCAGAAGGCGGTTTTGAAGTGGATATGACTTGGAAAGATAAAAAAATCACGGTCTTAACCATCCGTTCGTCCTTGGGTGGAATCTGCAAATTGAAAGTACCAAATACCTTAAAATTGAAGGATAAAGCAAAATTATCAACGCAAAAAGACAATTCTTTGGTGGATTTTATGACAGAGAAAGGAGGCAAATATACCTTGATTGGAGGTTAATTTTATTTTAAAAAGGAAGGCTTTTCTTAAAACTAAGCCTTCCTTGAAATATGCCTACTTGGCAGAAATGGTTTGTGTTTTCTTAGAAAATACACGCTTCATTTTTGACCAATTCGTCGTGAAAACTGCGAATAACATTTCAAGTATTATTTCCATGATGATTGAGTTTAATTGAAAACCTTAAAGTTTTTTAGTTTGCTCTATTAGCATTTTTTCCCGTGGCTTGTCTCACACCAGCCCCGGAGACAGGTTTTTTGGTAAGAAGTTAACCATTTTTCCAATAATCATATATAAAATCGTTTATTTGGTCTTGTTCTTCATCAAACTTCATTACAATTCTTAAAGTTAATTTAGAAATCCAATTTTCAATTTCACTAAACGATTCAAATTTAGCTAAAAAAAGTAAAAGAGAGTTATGTATATTAAATTCACCAAAAAAGTTAATAATATCACTTCTAAAACTATCCGCATAATTTTCTTCCTTTCGATTTAAACTATTCTCAAAATAAGATATTTTCTCTTCGATACTTAGCATATTGGATTTATCAAATGGTATTCTTTTATTTTTTTTGATTTCAAAATTTTCTCTTCAAATTTTAGGTTATAAACTGGATTTTCAATAGTTAAAAAACAGGGCAAATCATTCATATTTAAAACCAAAGCCACAACATAATCATTTTTGTATTCAGATGCCATTTTATATTCTTTCTCAGTCAATCTAAATATACCTTTCTTTTCACGAATCCCTTTGATTTCTGCTAAAAATGAACTTTCATTTACGTTAACTTGGAAATCATAACCATCACCAAACAGTCTTGCATCTTCTAAAATACCATTTTTAAATATTTCAATTGAATTATAATTATTCATAAAATATAACTCAGCCTCTAAACCTGTCTCTTGCAATTTCCTAAATCTTGACTTTACTATTGGTCTTACCTCAACGAATAAATCCTTAATTTTATAATTTTCTTTCAAATATAATTTTACAATATTGGTATAACCTTTTACATTTTCATTCCCGAAAAGGCTATCAATCAAATATTTCCTATGAATATATGCGTCTCCTTTTTGCCACCAACCTTTTCTGCCATTGTTTGGAAAAAAATGGTCAAATAAATCCATTCTATTTTTTACTGTTCCAACTGTTTCTGCAATATCATTATCAACACAGTATTGATAGAATGCGGTTTTTGTAGAAAATCCAAATTCGTTAATGAAATCATCGTTGAACTTTGATAAACCATAACCTATCAAGTTCAATATTTCATAATTTTTGTGTTTATTATTAGTAGTATT
>JBBAKZ010000095.1:0-9184 GCA_040403275.1 Arcicella sp.
AATTGCTATTTTTGGTTGAGCATTTTATTGAGCATAAAGAGCAGAATAAAGCTATTACACTCATGCAGTTTTTATATCTTCATTATGCCTACGGTGATGTTAAAGATGCAGATTATGAAGAAGACATGAAATTACCTTTCAAATCTCATAACCATACGATTACAACAAATATTGTGGATGCTGTGGCAAATACAGTACTGAAAATAACCATACACCCAAAACTCAATTTTGTTCCTTTAAAAGTAATTATCATTTCGGACGAAGCATTTTTTGCCTCTTCTTATCACTCCAACATCTGGCAACCGCCAAAATTCTGTTAATCTTTTTTTAGTCTTCATATTCCTCGAATACCTGCGTGTTTGAGCTTTCGAGTATTCAAGAATTTTAATCAAAATACTGATTATCAGATTAAATTATGCTTAATAAAATCATTGCGTTTTCCATCGGGAATAAACTTATTGTAGGGCTGTTTGTCATTGCCCTTGTTGGTTACGGCGTTTACGAAACGACCAAATTACCCATTGATGCCGTCCCAGACATCACCAATAATCAAGTGCAGGTTATTACAGTAGCTCCTTCATTCGGAGCTACGGATATTGAAAGATTAGTGACTTTCCCAATTGAACAAGCTAATAATAATATCAGCGGATTAAAGGAAATTAGAAGTTTTTCTCGCTTTGGATTGTCTTTAGTAACCATCGTGTTTGATGATGCAACGGATATTTATTGGGCGAGACAACAAGTAGCCGAACGACTCCAAAAAGTTCAATCCATCATTCCTCCGGGAATAGGAACGCCTGAATTAGGACCAATATCCACAGGTTTGGGCGAAATTTATCAATATGTGGTTCGCCCAAAAGAAGGTTACGAAAATAAATACGATGCCACAGAACTCCGAACTATTCAAGATTGGATTGTTCGTCGCCAACTATTAGGCGTAAAAGGAGT
Organism: Arcicella sp.; assembly: GCA_040403275.1. Classification (GTDB taxonomy): domain Bacteria; phylum Bacteroidota; class Bacteroidia; order Cytophagales; family Spirosomataceae; genus Arcicella. Next base: position 949 of record JBBAKZ010000095.1, read on the forward strand.
AGCGGAAGTGGGCAGTTTTGGGGGAAAATTAAAGCAGTTTGAGATTTCCGTAAATCCCAATAAATTACAAGCTTATAATTTGACAATTAATGATGTTTTTACTGCTTTAGAAAAAAATAATCAAAACACGGGTGGCGCTTACATTGAAAAAGGTCCAACGGTTTTATTTATTCGAAGTGAAGGTTTAATTGGCAACAAAGAAGACATTGAGAATATTGCCGTGAAAGCAACCTCAAGTGGAACCCCCGTTTTTATCAGGGAAGTTGCCGAGGTAAATATTGGTTATGCTATTCGATACGGTGCGATGTGTTACAACGACAAAGGTGAAGTTGCTGGTGCGGTGGTCATGATGTTAAAAGGGGCAAACAGCAGTGAGGTTATCAAAAATGTCAAGGAAAGGGTGGCTCAAATCCAGAAAACCTTACCCGAAGGCGTGGTCATTGAGCCATTTTTAGACCGAACCAAAATGGTAAATAATGCCATTGGAACGGTTGAAAAAAATCTTTTGGAAGGTGCTTTAATCGTGGTGTTTATTCTGGTTTTATTTCTCGGAAATTTTCGTGCGGGATTATTGGTTGCCTCAGTCATTCCTTTGGCCATGTTATTTGCCATTATCTTGATGAATACATTTGGCGTAAGTGGCAATTTAATGAGTCTCGGGGCTTTGGATTTTGGTTTAATCGTGGACGGTGCCGTCATTATTGTGGAAGCAGTCATGCACCAATTATCCCACAGCCAAAAGTTTGAACACATCAAAAAGTTGTCGCAAGCTGAGATGGACATGCAAGTGAATTCTTCGGCAAGCAAAATGATGAACAGTGCCGTTTTTGGTCAAATTATTATCTTAATTGTGTATCTTCCCATTTTTACTTTACAGGGAATTGAAGGAAAAATGTTTAAACCCATGGCTCAAACGGTGGCTTTTGCCTTATTGGGAGCATTCGTTCTTTCGCTAACGTATATTCCCATGATGAGTGCTTTGGTTTTGAGCAAAAAGGTAAAACATAAGCCTAACATCTCGGATAAAATCATGGCTTGGGTGGAAAGTGGCTACGAAAACGCCCTTAAAAAGATTTTGAATTTCCCGAAAATAGTAATCTCAATTGTAGTTTTCCTTTTTGTGTTGGGAATTGTTGTACTCCGCTCATTGGGGGGCGAATTTATTCCTGCCTTGGAAGAAGGCGATTTTGCGGTAGATACCAGGGTTTTGACGGGAAGTAATCTAAGCACCACCATCGAAAGTACCCAAAAAGCCGCTCACATTCTCAAAACTCGTTTTCCAGAAGTAGAAAAGGTGGTTACTAAGATTGGTAGTGGCGAAGTTCCAACCGACCCAATGCCCATGGAAGCCAGTGATATGATGGTAATTTTGAAGGATAAATCGGAATGGACTTCCGCAAAAACTTTTAGCGAATTATCCGAAAAAATGACCGTTGCCTTGCAAGATGTTCCGGGCATTACCACGGGATTTCAATTCCCTGTACAGATGCGATTTAATGAATTGATGACGGGAGCAAGACAGGATGTAGTCCTTAAAATTTTTGGGGAAGATTTAGATACTTTAGCGCTTTACGCCGAACGTTTGGGAAAAATTGTTAGCACCGTTCAAGGAAGTCAAAACCTATTTATTGAGCCCGTGACGGGAATGCCACAAATTTTGATTGAATATAATAGAGCCACAATTGCTCAATATAATTTGAATATTTCAGACATCAATAAAGTGCTGAATACGGCGTTTGCGGGACAAAGTACGGGTTTGGTTTTTGAAGGAGAAAAGCGCTTCAATTTAATGGTGAGATTGAATATGGACAAACGAAAGAATTTAGAAGATGTTCAAAATTTGCTGATTCCAACACCCCAAGGAACGCAAATTCCATTGAATCAATTGGCGAAAATCGAAATAAAAAACGGCCCAAACCAAATTCAGCGGGAAGATGCAAAACGGAGAATTGTGGTTGGTTTCAACGTGAAAGGCAGAGATGTACAAACAATTGTAACGGAATTACAACAAAAAATTGATGCAAAAATCAAATTTCCAACGGGCTATTATGTTACTTACGGTGGCGCATTTGAAAACTTGAATGCCGCCAAACAACGATTGATGATTGCCGTTCCCGTTTCCCTTATTTTAATTTTTCTGTTGTTATTTTTTGCTTTCAATTCCGTAAAACACGGTTTGTTGATTTATACCGCCATTCCACTTTCGGCCATTGGCGGAATTTTCTTTTTAGCTTTGCGTGGCATGCCTTTCAGTATTAGTGCTGGCGTTGGTTTCATTGCCCTTTTTGGGGTGGCCGTATTGAACGGGATTGTATTAATTGCGGAGTTTAATCGTCTGCAAAAAGAGGGTATGACCGATTTGAAAGAAGTGGTGGTAATGGGTGCGAAAGTCCGCTTACGTCCCGTGCTGATGACGGCTTTTGTGGCTTCTCTGGGCTTTTTACCCATGGCGGTCAGCAACGGTGCGGGGGCGGAAGTTCAGCGTCCTTTGGCTACGGTGGTGATTGGAGGATTGATGTTGGCAACATTTTTAACGCTTTTTGTGCTCCCAATTCTTTACATCATTTTTGAAAAAACGGGTAATTCAAAAGCTCATGTAAAGTCAGTTGCGGTTGTTATTCTTTTACTTTTGAGCTTCGGATTTAGTACATCTGCTCAGGATAAAATCACTTTGCCAGACGGAATTGATATGGCGCTAAGAAATAATTTGACCGTTAAAAATGAGAAATTAAAATCAGAATATCAGGAAAAACTCATTAAATCGTCTTTAAATATTCCGCAAGCCAGCTTTTCAGTAGAAGCAGGTCAACTAAATAGTGTTTACACGGATACCCGTTTTGGCATTTCTCAGTCAATCAGCTTTCCTTCGGTTTATACTAATCAAAAGAAATTATTGAATGAGGAATTTAAAACGGCAGTTTTGACGATTGCTTTGCGTGAAATTGAATTAAAACGAGCCGTAACACAACTCTTTTATACGATTATTCTTTACCGAGAAAAGGAAAAATTACTCCTGAAAGCGGATAGTATTTACGCTGAATTCTTGTCAAAGACCAATTTACGTTTAGCAAAAGGCGAAAGCAATATTTTAGAAAACACCACCGCAGAATTGCAGAGAGGCACTATTCAGTTGCAATTAAAAGCCTTGCAGCAAGAAATTGACTTGGCAAAACTCCAATTTCAATTAATCTTGAATACGGAAACTGCGTATGAGCCTTTGGCTAGCAAGGCAAAAATTGATTTTCCGATAATTCTTGATAGCTCTTTCGTTAATCAGCATCCTTTGTTGAAAGTTTTTCAACAGCAAAAATTGGTGGCAACGGCCAATTCTGCCTTAGAAAAATCAAGATTATTACCCAATTTAAATCTCGGAATTAATACGATGAGTATGCGAGGAACGGGGGCGGATAATATCACTTACAACGCTTCCACTCGATTCAATTCCGCCCAAATTGGCGTTGGAATTCCCATTTTTGCGGGTTCTCAAAAAGCAAAAATAAATGCCTCCAAAGTGTTAGAAACGATTGCTGATAATAATTTTCAGCAACAATTTCAACAATTGAGAAAGGACTACCAAAACGCATTTTTGCAATACCAAACCAATCTTCACGCCGTAAATTATTTTGAAAATACGGCCTTGAAAAATGCTAATTTGATTGTTGCAACTGCTAATAAACAATTCAATAATGGTGATATTAATTATCTGGATTGGGTAGTGCTTATCAACCAATCAATTGCCATTCAATCCAATCATTTGGATACTATCAAGATGCTCAACGAAAGCATCATTTCAATCAATTACTTAACATCAAAATAATGAAAAATATAATCATCGCTTTTGGCATTTTTTTTCTCGTTGCCTGTGGTAGTAAGAAAACAACGGAAGAATCCACGCAAGAACCAACAGCCATTGAAGGCGATATTGCCACGCTCACCGATGCGCAATTGGCTTTGGCAAAAATTGAATTGGGTAAAGTAGAACGCAAAAATATTTCTACGGTTGTTAAACTAAACGGTAAAATTGACGTTCCACCACAAAATTTAATTTCGGTGAGTATGCCTTTAGGTGGCTACTTAAAAACTACCAAATTATTACCGGGAATGCACATCAATAAAGGTGAATTGATTGCGATAATGGAAGATCAACAATATATCCAATTGCAACAGGATTATCTGACTACGAAGAATAAATTGGAGTTCGCCAAGGCTGAATATATACGCCAGAAAGAGCTGAATGCCAGTAAAGCAACCAGTGACAAACTTTTTCAACAAACGGAAATGGAGTATAAATCGTTGTTAATTACGCTCAGTGCTTTGGGCGAAAAATTGAAATTGATAAACATTAGCACCAAAAATTTAACGGAAAATACGATTTCTAATCATGTGAAACTCTATTCTCAAATAAGCGGGTTTGTGTCGAAAGTGAATGTGAATATTGGCAAATATGTTAATCCAACCGATGTACTTTTTGAGCTAATTAACCCGTCTGATTTTCATTTAAACTTGAAAGTTTTTGAAAAGGATATTGACAAATTGGCCATTGGACAAAAATTGATGGCTTACAGTAATAATTTTCCTGATAAAAAGTACGAGTGTGAAATTATTCTGATTAGTCGTGACATTTCCCCCGAAAGAACGGTTGATGTTCATTGTCATTTTGAGAAATACGATAAAACTTTACTCCCAGGCATGTACATGAATGCTGACGTTGAGATAAAATCGGCTAACCTTTCATCCATTCGAGAAGATGCCGTCGTTAATTTTGAAGGCTTAAATTACGTGTTTGTGTCGAAGGATAAAAACCATTTTCAACTAGTGAAAGTGGAGACGGGTAAGAAAGAAAATGGCTTTATTGAGGTGAAAAATAGTAGTGAATTTACGGATAAACAAATTGTCATAAAAGGAGCTTACACGCTTTTAATGAAGTTGAAAAATAAATCGGAAGAAGAATAATAAACTTTAATTTTGGAGATAAGTATCATTATTTGCCACTTATTTCCAAAATTAAAATATAATTCGGAAATTTATAGACCTAATTTCATCCCAGCATTATGCTTTTTAATGTCTTCAATACGAGTATATCGTTGAATCATCGCCGAGGTTTTATGCTTACTTTGGCGCATAATTTCTGAATCATCGGCTCCATTTATTTTAGCAATCGTAATGAAGGATGCCCGCAAGGAATGAGCCGAAAAATCATTCCCAAAATACCGTTTTACCAAATCATTAACCGTTTTATCCGTAAGTCTATTATTGGTAATTCTATCTCCTTTTCTTACTCGAACAAACAAACCATCGGAAGTTTTATCCATTCTTTTTATCCACGATTGCAAAGTTCTAATGGGACATAAAGCTGATTCTGGGCTATAAAAAATAGCTTTTTCTTCATAATCTCCGTATTGATTAGTTTTACTTTTTTGCATCGAAACAATTAATCCTTCTTCCGTAAAATTTAAATCTTCTACGTTCAAAGCCACCAATTCCGACCTTCGAAATGCGCCCGTAAAACCTAAAAGTAAAAGTGCTTTATTTCTAACACTTGCATTACTTTCAACATCAAAGTCTCTGAGGATTTGCTTTAAATTATGAAGTTTAAAGGCGGGTGCTTGACTTTGACGAATTCCTTTAGTGCGTTTAATACCTTCCATCACCGCCCTAAACATTCTATTTTGGGTAGGCGTATCAAAATTATTTAATTGATGCAATTTTGAAATGGCCGCTAAGCGCCGATTGATGGTTGCCCATTTACAAGTATCGGCCAAGTATGATACATAGCCCGCCAAAGTTTCGGGAGTAACGGGAAAAGGAACCTGAGCATTGATTTCGCACCAACCATTAAAATCTTTCAAATCCGATTTATAGGCACGTTGCGTGTTAAAAGCACCTTCCAAACCTAAACGGCCATACTCATTTATTTTTTCTTCCAAATCGTTCGTTAATTCAATTGAAAGAGTAGGATTTATGTTTTGGATAATTAAATTTGAATCCATTAGAATTTCATGTTTTAAACAAAGATTTGCTCTAAAGTTCAACAAAATACTAAGTAAAGATACAAATGAGGAGATATAAATTTAAAGAATAGTAGGGAAAATAGTTGCTCCTTGCGATTGTTCAACATACAATTTTTGATAATATTCCGCAGCCATCCGATTGCTATCGTCTTTATGCGAATAATGGTAATAGAAATGTTAAAAAGAAGGATTAGGTAATGCTAAAAAATGATGTCTATCAATTTTCTATCTTGGAGAATTTCCTAACCTCAACCCAAAATTCACAACAATTAATCACAAAAGATATGACGATTCTTTGGCAGGTATTTGTGAAAAGTCAGTAGAAAATATGATTAAAATCAAGCACAATAAAGCTTGAAAATTGAAGAGAATGAGCGAGAAAAAGCTTCTATAAATTAGTAAAATAAAATCGCTCAGAATCAATAAATCCAACATGCGTTTGAATAACTGTTTCTGAGCGATAAAATGAACCAAGCTGTTCGTTGTTAAAAAATTAGAACAAACTTAATTGCCCTAAAATTTTCTTAGTTGCCATTAAATACGGTTTCCGTTTGTCGGAATGGATTAATTTCACATCTGTTTTAAAAACCGTCCCCACAATCATTTGATTACGCTGTTTTCTAGAACAACTCACCCAAAGTTCAGGCACACCTTGCCCTTCGGTTGGACGAACCCTAATTTTGTGCCGTTTGCCATCATAAATAGTCGATAGCTTAATATTGATGAAAACCCTGTTCATTGTTGTACTATTTTTCGATAATTATCATACGATAAATATACTAAAATTCAGATACATTTGCTTAAAAAGTCAAGGAATTTAAGGAAATTGAAGATACTCCAAGGGGTCAATTACCGGATTTAATGGTGATGTCACTGCCCAACGACCATACTTCTGGCATGAATCCAAATTTTTCTACGCCCAGAGCGATCGTTGCCGATAACGACTTAGCAGTTGGAAGAATCGTTTAGGCTGGTTTTTTGCCAAAGGAAATAAGCCTTATCCCGCAAAAATAGCAGGAAGTGATAATGAAAATAATGATTAAAATATTTAAGGATTGGAGGTATTTTGTTAAAAATGGGTGTATAATACAGTTTTTTCAGTAAAATTGTTGGTGAATTCCCTTTATAACATTTGAATAAACTTTGTTCAGATGATTTGAATTTTTATTTTTCAAAACACTCATAATCAACAAGTTATTTCCTATTTTCAAGACAATAATAAATCAAAGATATGAATAGAAGAACTGTTTTAAGAAATGTTGCTTTGATGTTAGGCAGTGCCCTTTCAGCACCCACCCTAATGGCAATGGAACATTTTAAGCAAGCCAATAGCCCTAAAATTTGGAATGCTGATTTCATTTTAACCGAAACTCAAAGGCGAATAATAGGAGAAGTAGCAGAAATGATTCTTCCCAAAACGGATACTCCCGGAGCGAAAGAGGCTGGTGTACCCGCTTTTATCGAAATGATGCTCAAAGATTGTTACACTGCACCTGACCAACTTAGTTTTTTATCGGGCGTTACCGAATTAGAAAATGCAAAGTTTTTGGCAATGGATATGGTAAAACGGACCGAAATGCTCAAAGATTTGGAAGCAAAGACCAAAGAAATGATGAAATTGAGGGAAGTAAAACAAACCAAAATGGGCGATAATGAAGATAAAGAAATTATGAAAGTTCAACCACAAGGTTTGCCTTTCTGGCGTTTGATAAAAGAATTAACTCTTTTAGGCTATTTTACTTCGGAGATTGGCACTAAATCTTCTTTTACTTACGTACAAATTCCCTCAAAATTTGAGATTATCAAGTTAAAACCACGTCAAAAAGCATACGCTTATTGATACTAAAACGGAGTCTAATTTATCTTAAAACGAAAGAAAATGAATCTTAATATTGATGTGATAAAAAAATACAGTTTTGATGCAATCGTGGTTGGTTCGGGTATGACGGGTGGTTTTGCAGCAAAAGAATTAACCGAAAAAGGGCTAACGGTACTGATGATTGAGCGTGGTAGAGAAGTAAAACACATAGAAGATTATGATACCGCCATGAAAGAACCTTGGGATTTCCAACATCGTGGCAAAATAACCACGCATTCAAAAGAAGAATTATGGGCAAATAATCGTTTTGTGGGAATGGCCAACGAAGAAGTAGGCGGTTTTATGACCAATGATAAAGATAATCCGTACATCGAAAAAAAGCCTTTTGACTGGATTCGTGCCTATC
>JBBAKZ010000096.1:0-9151 GCA_040403275.1 Arcicella sp.
AAAAATTGCTCAGTTGAATGGAAACAAAGATTGGTCGGATGCGGCGGTCTATTTTTGGCATAATTTAACGCAAAAACGTAGCGTTGCTTTTGGTGGAAATAGTGTGCGAGAACACTTTAATCCAACCAATGATTTTTCTAAAATGTTGGAATCAAATCAAGGCCCAGAAACGTGTAATTCTTACAATATGCTTCGTTTGAGTAAGGCTTTGTATTTGGATAAAAATGATTTGCAATACCTCGATTTTTACGAAAAAACGCTTTACAATCACATCCTTTCCAGCCAGCATCCGCAACATGGCGGTTTTGTGTATTTTACGCCCATTCGTCCACGGCATTATCGGGTATATTCTCAGCCCGAAACCAGTATGTGGTGTTGCGTGGGATCGGGTATAGAAAATCATACCAAATACGGTGAGTTGATTTATAGCCATAATCAACAAGATTTATTCGTCAATTTATTCATTCCTTCGGTACTCAACTGGGCAGAGCGAGACATGAAACTCACCCAAAAAACGCAATTTCCGTACAGCAATCGTTCCGAATTAATTGTCAATTTAAAAAAGCCCAATCAATTTGAGATTGGCATTCGTTTCCCAACATGGGCGAGTGATGTGAAAGTTTGGGTTAATGGTAAAAGTCAAGTATTTACTAAAATAGCTGGGGAGTACATTTTAATCAATAAAAAATGGAAAAATGGCGATAAAATTTTGGTAGAATTACCCATGAAAACACATTTGGAATATCTACCTGACAGTACCAATTGGGCGGCAATTATGCACGGGCCAATTGTATTAGCCGCAAAGACGGATACCACGAATTTAGACGGACTTTTTGCTGATAATAGCAGAATGGGACACGAAGCCAAAGGAAAATTATATCCATTAGAATCTGCGATTGCGTTGGTAGATGACAAGAAAGAATTTCTAGGAAAAATTAAACCCTCAAAAAATCAGCAATTCAGATTTTCGATGAATGATTTAGTCCAAAATCCCGATTTCAAAAATCTTCAATTAATGCCATTTTTTGAATTGCACGATGCTCGTTATCAAATGTATTTTCAAACGTTTAATTCAGCAGAATTTCAAAAAAATGCGGAGAAATTAAAAACGAAAGAAATCCAATTGTTAGCTTTAGAAGCCAATACAATTGATAAAATAAATTGTGGCGAACAACAACCCGAAGTTGACCATCAATTCAAAGGAGAAAAAAGTAATGCAGGTTACGAAGAAGGAGTTTTTTGGCGAAATACAAAATCCTTTATTTCATACCAATTTACCAATAAAAATCTTGAAGGGAAATATTTACAAATCACCGTTTTAGATAATTTCAAAGAAGAAAATTTATCATTTTTCGTAAATGAAAAATTATTAGAAGTTATATCAACAGACAATAAAATCATAAAATTAAAAATACCAGCAACAGAACAGTTAAGTAACAATCTTATACTAAAAATGAGTGCAAACAAGGGTGTTTATTCACCTAGAATTCATCAAATTAGATTAACAACAAAACCGTAATACATTGAAAAAGACAAATTTAACCCTGATATTATTAACGCTTTTGGCAGGATTGGCTTCTGCGCAAAACAAGATTACCTTGAATACCGATTTGGCAAAAACCAAAATTAACAAACACATTTATGGTCATTTCGCCGAACATTTGGGTAGATGTATTTACGGAGGAATGTATGTGGGGGAAAATAATACAAAAATCCCAAATATCAGTGGCATTCGCAATGATGTAGTTGAGGCATTAAAAGATTTAAAAGTACCAAATTTGCGATGGCCCGGTGGTTGTTTTGCCGATGCCTATCAGTGGAAAGATGGAATTGGACCCAAAGCAAATCGCCCAAAAATGGTGAACGTTTGGTGGGGAGGCGTTACGGAAGATAATAGTTTTGGAACCCACGATTTTCTCGACCTTTGCGAACGCATTGGCGCAGAACCGTATTTAGCTGGTAATGTAGGAAGCGGAACGGTAAAAGATTTGAGCGATTGGGTTAGTTACGTGAACCAACCAGAGGGTAGCCCCATGTCTGATTTACGTAAACAAAATGGCAAGTTAAAACCTTGGAACGTAAAAATTTGGGGAGTAGGGAATGAAGCATGGGGTTGCGGTGGCAACATGACTGCCGAATATTACGCAAATATTTATCGCCAATACGCCACTTTTATGAAGGATATAACACCAGAATCTAAATTATACAAAGTAGCTTCTGGAGCAAGTAGTGATGATTTTTCATGGACTGAAACTTTAATGAAAAATATTCCACACAATATGATGTCGGCATTGGCCTTGCACCATTATTCAGTATTAAGTTGGAGAGATACAAAAGGCCCATCCGTTGGTTTCAATGAAGCTCAATATTTTAAAACGATGGAGGAAGCCTTAAAAATGGAAGAATTCGTAACTCGTCACAGTACCATAATGGATAAATATGACCCTGCTAAAAAAGTAGATTTGATTGTTGATGAATGGGGAGGCTGGTATGAAACGGATGCCGAAGGCAAAGGAGCATTGTACCAACAAAATACCATGCGTGATGCCATGATTGCTGGTGTAACCCTCAATATTTTCAATAATCACGCTGATCGAGTAAAAGGGGCAAATTTAGCGCAAATTGTCAATGTTTTGCAAGCGGTTATTTTGACAAATGAGGAGAAAATGTTGCTTACGCCCACGTATCACGTCATGAAAATGTATAATGTTCACCAAGATGCCACGCTCGTTCCAATTACAATTGAATCGGCTTTTTATGCATATCAAGGCAAAAAATTAACGGCAGTTTCGGCTTCGGCTTCCAAAGATGCTTCGGGAAGTTTGAATATTTCTTTGACAAATATTGATTATTCAAAACCACAAGAAGTGTCGATTAATTTGAGAGGAGAAGATTTTTCTAAATTATCAGGCACAATTTTATCATCACCAAAAATCAATGATTTCAACTCTTTTGAAACGCCAAATAAAATTGCTATTCAAGATTTTAAAGGAGCAAAATTAGAAAAAGGTGTATTGAAATTAACGTTGCCAGCTTATTCGGTCGTGGTTTTGAATTTGAAAAAGTAACCCAAACAAAATTGTTTTTGGTATTTCTATGAATAATTTTTATCCGCATACTACCCGAATACTCGTAGCCCTTGATTGTATCGTATTTGGGTTCGATGGAGAAGACCTCAAATTATTACTTATCCAAAGGAATTTTGAACCCGAAAAGGGGAAGTGGTCATTAATTGGGGGATTTTTAGAAACTAACGAAGACCTTGAATTAGCAACAAATCGTATTCTATATGATTCCACGGGTTTAAAAGACATTTATTTTGAAGAAATCCAGACTTTTGGAAAAGTAAATCGTGACCCCGTTGAGCGTACTTTGTCAGTCTGTTTTTTTGCTTTGATTAATATTCATGCGCACAATCAGGACTTGGCAAAAGCTCAAAATGCGTCATGGATAAGCTTAAAAGAAAGACCACAATTAATCTTTGATCACAATCAAATGGTAGATTTGGCTTTAGAAAGGCTTAGATATAAAGCAGCCCTCCATCCCATCGGCTTTGAGTTGTTACCTGAGAAATTTACGATTCCTCAACTCCAAAAATTGTATGAATCAATCTACGATACTTTAATGGATAGAAGAAATTTTAGCCGTAAAATTCTTTCAACCAACCTGTTAATGGATACTGGGGAAAAGAATGAGAATTCAACAACTAAAAAAGCAGTCTTGTATAAATTAGATCAAGAAAAATATCAAAAACAGTTAAATGCTTTTCATTATTTCATCTCAGATTCTATGAGATAATGAATAAGTATTTAAAGGTCAATAAATTTAAAGTTTTAACGATAAGTGTGTTAAATCAACATGAATGAGCAAAATTATGCAAAATAAATACACGATAGGGCTTGATTATGGTACAGACTCCGTTCGTGCTCTGCTTGTAAATACCCAAACGGGTGAAACTGTAGGTACTGCGGTACATTATTACGAAAGATGGCAAAAAGGACTTTTTTGTAATCCTTCCACGTCGCAATTTAGACAACATCCACTCGATTATTTGGAAGGTTTAGAAGGAGCAGTGAAAGGAGCATTAGAAGGACTTTCGGAAGAAATCAAGCAAAATATTGTCGGAATTTCAATCGATACAACGGGTTCAACGCCGGTGGCAGTCGATGAAAACGGAACGCCTTTGGCTCTGCTGCCAGCATTTGCAGAAAATCCAAACGCCATGTTTATTCTTTGGAAAGACCATACGTCCAATGCTGAAGCCGAAGAGATTAATAGGTTGGCTTATGCTTGGGACATTGATTTTACCAAATACGTTGGCGGAATTTATTCGTCTGAATGGTATTGGGCAAAAATTCTACGCACGTTGCGAGTAGATGAAAAAGTACGAGAAAAAGCATTTTCGTGGGTGGAACATTGTGATTGGGTTTCGGCGGTTTTATCGGGAAATACCAATCCATTAACTTTCAAACGGTCAAGATGTGCGGCTGGACATAAGGCGCTTTGGCACGAAGAATTTGAAGGATTACCTTCCGAAGAATTTTTGACCAAACTCGACCCACTTTTATCCGGTTTGAGAGACCGTTTATTTAAAGATACGCATACCGCTGACCTTCCCATGGGAACAATTTCGGCAGCATGGGCTGCAAAATTGGGCGTTCCAAACGATGTTGTTATTGGCGTTGGAACGTTTGATTGCCATGCGGGAGCGGTTGGCGCAGAAATTCAACCCTACGATTTTGTGCGAGTAATGGGAACGTCAACCTGCGATATGTTGATTGCGCCCATTGAAGAAATTGGACATTTGTTAATCAAAGGGATTTGCGGACAAGTGAACGGTTCAATCATCCCAAATATGTTGGGGATGGAAGCGGGACAATCCGCTTACGGAGATTATTACGCTTGGTTTCAACGCATGATTACGGAACCCGTTAGAACAATTTTGGGCGACAAAGCAGCCGATGAATTAAGCGAAAAACTCATTCCTTTTTTATCGGAACAGGCTTCAAAATTATCCATTACTGAAAACGATATGGTGGCAACGGATTGGATAAACGGAAGAAGAACGCCCGATGCAAATCATACCCTAAAAGCTTCCTTTATGGGTATGGATTTAGGAACGGATGCCGTTAAAATATTCAAAATGATTGTGGAAGCTACGGCTTTTGGTTCAAGGGCAATTGTGGATAGATTTATCGAAGAAGGGGTACCGATTAAACAAGTAATTGCCATTGGTGGCGTGGCCAAAAAATCGCCGTTTGTAATGCAAACGCTTTCGGATGTGTTAAATATGTCGATAAAAGTGGCCAGTTCAGACCAAGCTTGTGCTTTGGGTGCGGCGATGAATGCTTCGGTTGCGGCGGGAGTTCACGCCAATTTATTTGACGCTCAAAAAGCCATGGGTTCTGGATTTGATGCCAATTATTCACCCCGGCCAGAAGCAGTTGAAGTTTATAAAAAACTATACGGAAAATATCAAAAATTAGGAAAATTTACAGAAAATAATGCTTAATCTAAAAACTTTTGAAGTTTGGTTTATCACGGGAAGCCAACATTTATATGGAGAAGAAACGCTTCGTCACGTTGATGAACATTCAAAAATCATCGCTGATTCATTTAATAATGCTTCGCAAATTCCCGTAAAAGTGGTTTTTAAACCCGTCGTGAAATCTACGGAAGAAATCACAGCGATTTGTAAAGAAGCGAATGCCACCAATAATTGTATTGGCATTATTGCTTGGATGCACACCTTTTCTCCCGCAAAAATGTGGATTCATGGCTTGAATATTCTTCAATTGCCTTTGTTGCACTTGCATACCCAATTTAACCGTGATATTCCCTATTCTGCCATCGATATGGACTTCATGAACCTGAATCAATCGGCTCACGGTGACCGTGAATTTGGGCATATCATGTCTAAAATGCGTATGAATCGTAAAGTTGTGGTGGGACATTGGGAAGCAGAATCGGTACTTGAGAAAATTAATATTTGGTCACGGGTAGCAGTAGGAAAATACAAAATGAAAACCATGAAAGTGGCTCGTTTTGGCGATAATATGCGCTACGTGGCTGTAACGGATGGGGATAAAGTTTCGGCTGAAATAAGATTTGGCTTTGAAGTAAATACCTACGCTGTTGGTGATTTAGTACAAGTTATTAATCAAATTTCGGAGGCTGAAATTCAGAATTTAATTAAAGAATATGAGGCAACTTATCAAATGATGTCTTCTTTGGCAAACGGTGGAGCGATGCGTTCTTCGTTGGTTGAAGCCGCCAGAATTGAGTTGGGATTAAAAGCATTTTTAGAAGATGGCGGATATTCGGCTTACACCAATACGTTTGAGGATTTGCACGGCATGCGTCAATTGCCAGGCATTGGTTCCCAACGAATGATGGCGGCCGGTTACGGTTACGGTGGTGAAGGCGATTGGAAAACTTCGGCAATGGTTCATATTTTGAAAGCCATGTCAAGCGGTATTAAGGGCGGTACTTCTTTCATGGAAGATTATACGTATCATTTTAATCCTACTAATCCCATGGTTTTGGGTTCTCACATGCTAGAAATTTGTCCAACGATTGCCGATGGTATCGTGAAATGTGAAGTTCATCCATTAGGCATTGGTGGCAAAGAAGACCCAGTTCGTTTAGTATTTAATGGTATCGAAGGACCTGCCATCAATGTTTCTTTGGTTGATATGGGCAATCGTTTTAGACTTATTGTAAATGAAGTTGAGGCCGTAAAAGTAACGGAAGAATTCCCAAAATTACCCACCGCTCGTGCTTTGTGGAAACCCCTTCCAACCATGGAAATTGGTTTGCAATCGTGGATTTTGGCGGGTGGAGCGCACCATACGGTTTATAGTCAAACACTGACCACTGAATACATGGAAGATTTAGCAGAAATGTTGAACATAGAATTGGTAATTATTGACAAAGATACCACCATCCGTGGATTGAAAAATGAATTAAGGTATAATGAAGTAGCATTTAAATAAAATAATGAATCAATATAAATTTTTGCAAGAAGAATGTTACGAAGCCAATATGCGGCTCAATACCTTAGGTTTAGTCATTTTTACTTTTGGTAATGTTAGTGCAGTTGATAGGGAAAAAGCCATTTTTGCCATCAAACCAAGCGGTGTGCCATACGAAATTTTGAAGCCCGAAGACATTGTGATTATGGATTACGATGCCAAGGTAGTTGATGGAAAAATGCGTCCTTCTTCGGATACTAAGACTCATGCACAACTGTACAAAAATTGGGATGATATTGGTGGAATTACCCACACCCACAGCACTTACGCCGTGGCGTGGGCGCAAGCGGGTATGGATATTCCCATTTTTGGCACGACGCATGCCGACCACACGCACCAAGATATTCCTTGTGCGGCGGTTCTAACGGATGAAATGATTGAAGGCGATTATGAGTATGAAACGGGTAATCAAATCTTTGACTGTTTTAGTGAAAAAGGATTATCGTATCACGAAGTTGAGATGGTTTTACTGCAAAATCATGGCCCATTTACTTGGGGGAAAAATGCGGATAAATCGGTTTATAATGCCGCTGTTTTGGAAGAAATTGCCCGCATGGCGTATTTGACCTTACAACTCAACCCGCTAACACCACGAATTAAAGACACACTCAGAAGGAAACATTATGAGCGAAAACATGGCAAAAACGCCTATTACGGACAAGGTTGCTAATATTCTTAATTAACCCTTTTATTTTTTAACTATGAAACTTGGTTTAGAAACCCTTGATTACTGCATTTTCTTTGTTTATTTCGTCATTGTTTCCAGTTATGGGTACTGGGTTTATAAAAATAAAGGCAAACAAAATGGTGGCGACTCGAAAGACTTTTTTCTTGCCGAAGGTTCGCTCACTTGGTGGGCAATTGGAGCATCAATTATTGCTTCCAATATTTCTGCGGAACAATTTATTGGCATGAGTGGACAGGCATTTCAATTAGGAATTGCTATTTCGGTGTATGAATTATTGGGAGGAGTTTCGTTAATCATCGTGGCCGTTTATTTCTTGCCGATGTATCTGAAAAACAAGATTTATACCATGCCACAATTTTTAGCTAAACGTTATGATGAGCGTTTGGCAACCATAATGGCCGTTTTTTGGCTATTTCTGTACATTTTCGTAAACCTTACTTCTATCATTTATTTGGGAGGAATCAGTTTAGAAAAAATGACGGGATTAAGTTTCATGACTTGCACCTTATTCCTAACCGTTTTTGCCGTGATAATTACTTTAGGCGGAATGAAAGTGATTGGTTATACCGACGTAATTCAAGTGGTTTGCTTGATATTCGGTGGATTAGCAACCACTTATTTAGCGCTTGATTTATTGTCTGATAAAGTAGGAACGGGTTCGGGTGTTTTTGAAGGATTAAGTTTAATTAAAGAAAAAGCGGATAGTCATTTACACATGATTTTTACGCCAAATCAATACCAAGTTCATGATGGTCGTGGGGGTTTTATTGATGCTTACCGTCAATTACCCGGAATTATGATGTTTATAATCGGTGGACAATGGGTAAATAATTTGAATTATTTCGGTTGTAACCAATACATGACACAAAGGGCTTTAGGGGCTGATTTGAAAACCGCTCGCAATGGTGTTTTATTTGCGGCTTTCATGAAAATGTTGATGCCATTTATTGTAGTTTTGCCGGGTTTAGCCGCTTATGTAATCTTTCAAGAAAATGCGGATGCCTCAATTGTGAATGGCATTACGCAAAACGGCATTGTAAAACCTGATAATGCGTATCCCGTTTTATTAAATCTTTTACCCGTTGGTTTGAAAGGTTTGGCTTTCGCTGCCCTGACCGCTGCCATCGTCGCAAGTTTAGCAGGCAAAGCCAACAGCATTTCAACGATTTATGTCTTGGATATTCATAAAAAATATTTCAATAAAAATCTTACCGAAAAACAAACCGTTTGGACAGGAAGAGTTGCCATCGTCATTGCTTTTGCCATCGCTTTAGTCGTGAGTCCGTTTTTAAGAAATTTTGGACAAGCGTTTGAGTACATCCAAGTGTATACGGGTTACATCTCGCCGGGTATTTTGAGTATTTTCTTGTTAGGTTTCTTCTGGAAAAAAGCAACGGCCAACGGTGCTTTAGCGGCGGCAATTTTAAGT
>JBBAKZ010000097.1:0-4800 GCA_040403275.1 Arcicella sp.
ATAACCTATACCTCTCAAAATTGCAAGGTAATCCTTTGATACGATTCAACACCTTAGTAAGTTTGGTGAGTGGCTCGATAACCAGTCAGCCTGTTTTTACTAGGAAAATTGCGGATAATCAGCAAGGTAAAATTCATTCTTTAAGCCAAGTAAAGAAAAATGAGCGTTGGCTTGATAATGGTCTGATTGATGCCAATCTATTCCTTACTCCCTTTATTATCAAGATATTATACGGCATAATTCTCCAAGAGAAAGCACTGGTATTTGTCATTGATGGTTCGGTGGTAGGTTGGGGTTGTCAAACGTTGATGTTAAGTGTACTTTGGAAAAAGAAGGCTATTCCAGTAGTCTGGAAAACCATTCAAGGACCCAAAGTACACTTTCTAGAGGCTGACCATTTATACTCGTTAAAACTATTAGAAGGTAGCTTAAAACCACTTCCCAATGACCGTTGTGTGAGGTTCTCAACGGATTCAACAACTCCAAAATATGCAGTTTGAATCTGTTTTGAGAACTGCAAAAGATACCTTATTAACTAATCAAGACCAAGAAGTTTTCCAACCTAAAAAGTTAGCGGTAGGAAAAGAGTCTTTTTTATATATGCCTGATTGTCAATTAAGTAGTCATGTAAAAATCCATTTTGTTCTCTGGCATGAAATCCAATGTATTTAGAGTATTCAAACTTGTCAAAGTGTCGGTCTAAAAATGGCTATGCACTTAAAGGATTTTACAGGCCTAAATAAACTCGTCAATTGATGTAATTTCGGCCTAATAACCTGCTGATTGTCCATCTTTCCGTGATTCCGTTGCTCCAAAATAGATTTTTTTATCGGCATCAAATCGAATTGCTTGGTAACCACCATAAGAACCGGGAGGAGCAAAACCTACTTTGTGGCCCATCTGCATTAATCCTCGGATGGTTTCAAAAGGATAGCCCGACTCCAAAGTAATGAAACCAACTCCTTCCATTTTTTCACCGGTGGGTTCTGATGAACCTTGATGGTCTATTCTTGGTGCATCTCCTGCTTCTTGCCCATTCATGCCAAAGTCAATCATGTTCATGACAATTTCGGTATGTCCCAAGGGTTGGAAACTGCCGCCCATTACGCCAAAACTCATGTATGGCTTGCCATTTTTGGTCATGAAAGCGGGAATAATCGTATGGAAAGGTCGTTTGTGCGGGGCATAAGTATTGTTCTGTCCTTCTTCCAATGAATACAATTCTCCTCTGTTTTGTAACATAAATCCCAAACCATCAGGGCACATTCCTGAACCAAAACCCCGATAATTTGACTGGATTAACGAAACCATATTACCCTCTTTGTCAGCAACGGTCAGGTAAATTGTATCGCCATCCTTGAGCGCTGGATTACCCGCCTCATAATGAGTAGAAGCTTTTTTGGGGTCAATTAATTTTCGTCTTTCGTTGGCATATTCTTTTGAAATTAAAGATTTTACTGGAATTTTGGCGAATGCTGGGTCAGCATAATATTTTGCTCGGTCTTCAAAGGCTAGCTTCTTTGCTTCAATAAAAAGATGTAAATGTTCGGTACTTCCCCATGGGATTTTAGAAAAATCATAACCTTCCAAAATATTCAACATTTGCAAAGCACAAATCCCTTGTCCATTCGGTGGCAATTCCCACACATCGTAACCCCTATAATTGGTAGAAACTGGCTCAATCCATTCCGAGGTATGGTCCGCCATATCTTGATATGACAAAAAACCGCCCACTTTTTTCATATATGTATCAATTGAACGAGCAATATCACCTTTATAAAAGGCATCTCGGCCGCCCTTGACGAGCTTTTCAAAGGTGTTGGCTAAAGCGGGGTTTTTCCAAATGTCGCCTCTTTTGGGGACTTCACCATTGTGGGTAAATGTTTCCATATAATTAGGAAATTTGCCATAAGTTTGAATCCCTTTTGACCAATAAAATGCTGCCTCATCATGCACAGGAAAGCCATCACGAGCATATTTAATGGCAGGAGCAAGAATTTTTTCCATGCTCATTTTGCCAAATTTTTTGTTTAATTCAAACCATCCATCTACCGCACCGGGAACGCTCACGGGTAGTGGGCCAAGTGATGGAATATGTTTCAATCCTTGCTTTTTGAATTCAGCCAAGCTCAAAGAATAAGGTGAACGGCCTGAGGCATTTAAGCCGTACAATTTTTGGGTTTTAGCGTCCCAAACAATTGCGAAAAGGTCGCCGCCCATGCCATTGACGTGAGGTTCTACTAATCCTTCCATTGCGTTAGCTGCAATTGCTGCATCAATGGCATTACCTCCGGATTTTAATATTTCGATGGCCACTTGGGTAGAGAGTGGATGGCTGGTACAAGCCATCCCATTTTGTGCCATCACCTCCGTGCGGGTGGCAAAAGTTTTACCTGTGATACGGTCTTGGCTGAAAGCCATCGGGCAGATTAGCAAAAAAAGAATAGTGATTTTTTTATTGAAAAAGTGTCTCATCGATTTGGGTCTATTTTGATTTTACTGTAACTCAAGTTTATCTATTACTAAGTTACCTTTTATCTGTAATAAAGCCCTAATTTTTACTTAAATTTTTGTATTTCAATAAAATATGTGCTTCATTGATAATGGTGAATGCTAATCTTTTACTGTTTAGGATCATTGTTTTCTGAGTACCTCAAAATCAAAACTTTCACTATCCTACTTTTTAAAGTATAAATATCTGAGGCATTTACTACTTACAATTCTCATTTTATGCTATTATACCAAATTATAATTTGGTATAATAGCATAAAACGAGAATCTAAGTCGCATAAATTTGGAGGGCATCAAAAATTGCGGGGAAATCTGAATGATATCCTGAGTGAATCGTTCGCAATCTCATTATGAGGGTTATTTAGTACTCAGAACACCGATTTTGCTTTCTAAACTTTCCACTTAAATCATGTTCATTATTTTTCCGCATGAGTTTCGCCATCAAATCCTCTAAAATTTGAAATATTTCCACCGAAGAAAAGGGCGTTTAAAAACAATTTATTGGTCCCGAACCAAGTACCTCTAAAGTTTGGATTATCCGAAAACAAAATCACTCTTCCACTCCCTTCGTTGGCAACTAAAATACCGGCCGAGTTGCTAATTTTTTTCAAAGTCTCTTTATGAACGTAGCCGCAAATCCACGGATTTTCTGTGTATTTCATTACGGTGTTGGCGGCAATCGTTGATGATTCCAATAAGGTATTATTATTACGGTACAAAGAAATCTTACGAGATTGATAGCCAAAACATATCGGGTTTGAAATGTCTAAATCTGCCTCAAAAATTGCTCCGCCCGTGGCTTTTGCTCCTTCAGAGTTGACATAATCTTCATAATTAATTCTGGCTTTAGTTCTGCTACTATCTGCTTTTATCTCTCTAATTTTTTCCTTCACAATGTCATTTTTAATCACCCATTCAGATGCTCCTTTTAGGGTAATTAAGGTACCTCCGTTGGCTACAAATGCTTTTATTTTTGACACAGAATTTTTATCCAATGCTCCATAATTTCCACCTACCATTACCATCGTATTATAACGACTCAAATTGATTCTCGGAAAACTATAAATGTCAACTTTGCTAATCGGCATGCCAATTTTAGTATCTAACAAATGCCAAACTTCACCGGCTTCCGATGAGGTCACGTTGCCACCTACAAGCATTAAAGCCTGTGGTTTTTTAACAGTTACCACCGAATTGCTACCTAAATCTACTCCCGAAGTATTAAATCCCGTGGAAACCGATTCAATCATTAGCCCAGTCTCTTGGCTGATTTTGGTTAATTTTTGATGTAACTCGTCCGTTGATATCTTTTGGCTGTTAACAGGAATGACCAGTGTTCCGTAGCCAAATTTTTTCTCTGTACCAGAAATTTTTACCGAAAATGGCTTCATTGAAACTTTAGTAAGTATTTGGTTATCAAGTAATTGATACAAAACTTTTGTCGCATTAAAATCAGCATAGTCAACCAAATAAGCATAGTTGCTTTTAGTGATTGTTTTAACATTCGGTGATAAATCTGTTTTTGTAATTTTTTCACCTTTCGTAAAATTGGTCGTAATTTCCGCATGTGGTAATCCATAAGCCAAGGCTAAATTCCAAGTCGATGCATCATAAAAAAGACTATCGGCAAATGTTTTAGGGCGGTCAAAAATAGAACGAACCATCAGATATTGTGATTGATTTGTCGGAATAATAACCGCTTTCCCTTTTTCAAAAGCTTGTCCGCTTTGCACGATATTATCATTCAAATGATAAAACTCAATTTTATGTTGTAATAACAAATCCCAAAAAGCTCGGTTGCGGCTACCATCATTCGAATCGCCGATTACGTATGCTTTGGTTATACTTTTTTGGGCTTGTGCAACGATATCCACAAAGAAATTATGCTGGTGTTTCAACAATATTTCACGCTCGTTCAAAGATGCTTTTACCGTGGCAAGTCCATTAGTCAACTGATTACGGATGGTAAAAGCAAAACTTAAATCACCATTTTGACTTTCTTGCAAATGTCCTCTTGAGCTCGCTTGTTCAAATAAAAGTCCCAAACCTCCTTCCATATCAGGATAGCTCGAACCGTAGCCGGGATAAAAATTATCGAAGGATTCTTTGGTGTAATATAATGAACCGATGGAATTCATGGCTTCTTCAAAATACTTGGCAAAGCGTCCATTCAAATCACGATAAACTGATTTGGGAACCAGCGGATTTTCCGCATTTTCCTTCGTTGGCTCAAAAAAATGGGTTGCATTTGTGCCCATTTCGTGAAAATCTGTGACCACATTGGGTAGC
>JBBAKZ010000097.1:4810-9127 GCA_040403275.1 Arcicella sp.
GTAAAAGTTTAAACGGTTTCTGCTTTCCACACTCACCGCTAAATACCAGTCACGGTTTAAACCAAACCAATAATGGTTGGTTCGTCCTCCCGGCCATGCTTCATTGTGTTCACGGTCGTTGGGGTCTGAAACCAGTGGATTGCCTCGGTTTGCATCCGCCCAAAAAGTATGTCTATCTCGCCCATCGGGATTAATCACGGGCTCCATTAAAATCACGGAATTTGCCAACCAATCGGTCATTTCGGGTTCCTCTGAGGCGGCCAAATAGTAGGCAGTTAGCATGGCGGCTTCACTGCTTGAGGGTTCGTTTCCATGTACATTATACCCCAACCAAACGATTGAAGGCATATTTTTTACATTTGGTAATGGTTTAGCAGGGTTACAAAGATCAAGGTGTTCTTGGCGAATACTCTCTAATTTAGCAGCATTAGCAGGATTAGTAATGGTCAGAATTATTTGCGCTCGGTGTTCAAAAGTTTCACCAATTTGTTGCACCGATACTTTGTCCGAAACTCGATCAAGTTCCTTCATGTAATCCACCAACTTGTCGTGCCGGGTGTGGTGTGAGCCAATGGGATAACCCAAGTATTGCTCAGGACTTGGAATCGCTGAATTGAGTTTTTTGTTGGGGAAGAAATAAGCGTTTTGGGCAAAAGTTGACCCAAAACAACCGATTATTAGGATTAATAGTAGTGTTTTTTTCATATTTGTTTTTTGATTAAGGAATTAATAATATGAGACGAATACCTTACAAATTTTGCCCAAAAATTTATTCGATGAAGGTTTATTTAAAATTTTGGTCACATTTTTTCATCAAATGCTGGGCCGATTTTAATTTGAGCTTTTCAAATTAGTATTAACAAACGATTATAAATAGCATTTTATTTACCCGTCAATATCAAGTGCTTCTCAGAAACCTTCCTAATTTTTGACTTTGTAAAATATACCGGAAAATAGCCTCCTGCTCCCCAAAGATTAAACAAATCGCTATAATGCGGCGAACGTGGGTCACCCGATTGTCCCGGATTGTTGATTCCCAAGGTTCTGTCCCAATTTTCCGTATCAACCAAAATTCTAAAGGAAGCGCCGTGCGATTGGTTCAAATTGTTACTGGTTGCATTGACTGTTTCTCCATAGCCCCCTCTCGGAATTGGTCCAAGGTTGATTTTGTTTTTTAAGGTTTGGTCGGTAACCCAAGCTGAAAGAGGATGTGTGAGGCTTATAAATTTATTTTTGGCCTGTCCGTATTGCCATTTACCTACTTCATTTCCGAGGCGAATAGTTAATGAATCAACCGCATTTTTCAAGGAATTTACCAAGATAGAATCCCTTTTTGCCAAAGGATTCGTTCCAAAAAATGCGGGTGGCGTTATCAGCCAATCGGTCAACCGCTTGGTTGGAATAGTTTTTATGTACTTTCGGGCATTTTCGGGAACTGCTAAAGCGTGGACTGCTTTTTGCAGTTGATTTTCCCAAGCCACATACAAAGTTGCTTCGGTGGACTCTGGATTTAGTTCATAAGATTTCCAATTACTGAGGCTATTTTTATGTGATTTGTATGTATCATCTCCCATTTTTACCTCATTCAATAATGGAACCAGTGATCGTGCCGTAATGGAGAGATAATCATTTTGTAACAGTGAAAAGCTTGCTAAATTATGTTTTTTGCCAGATTTCAATACTTCTTCTATTCGATTTGCACGTACGGGATTTGCCCATTTCCAACCAATAGCGTTACGATTAGGAAACTTTGCGGGGGTTAAATTATTGTTGGCCGTTACCACAAAACCTTCGTTTGGATCATATTTGTTAGGCAATAAATTTATAGGCAAATAGCCACCCCACTCGTAGCGTCCATCACCGGGAACGGGTACTAAACCCGACCAATTTTTACGAATCGGAGAAAGCCCTACTGCCTGCCATCCAATATGTCCATCCTTGTCCGCCCAAATCATGTTTTCACCCGGAATACGACTAAAAGTGCAGGCTTGTCTAAATTCTTGCCAATTTTTTGCCTGATTCATTCGTAAACTTGCCAGATAAGGGGAACAACCCACTTCTTGCCAACCAGCCCGAACGGCGTATAAATGGTTGTTTTTAGCATCTTGAAAAACGACGGGCCCGTGTCTCGTAAATTTTAGTTGTACAATCTTTGGCGCTTGGTCTTTTATTCGAATCGTATCCGTGATTATTTTCAAGTTTTCCCAAATACCTTTGTATTTGTACTGATTGGGATTTTGAGCATTGGTTTCGTAGACGTATAAGTCTTCGTTATCGGTCTCAAAAATTGTCAACCCCCAGGCCCCAAAATCATTATGACCAATCGATATGCCTGGCAATGTTGGTTCTCCCCCACCAATCACATTCCAACCCGGGGCATTTAGATGCACCCAATATCTTAAGGAAGGAACTCCTTGCGCCCTGTGAGGGTCATTTGCCAACATCGGATAGCCACTCTCTGCCATTTTTCCAGAGATGATCCAGTTATTTGACCCAACGTTTTCCTTTTCTTCTTTGTACCAGTCGTTAAAATTAAAATTGTCTAAGAAACCAATACTTGTATTTTTGATAGGAAATTTTAATGGCGCACGAAATGCTTGGTAATATTCCAAAATATTATCGAACAAAACCTCATTATCCAATATTTTGTCTAATGCCAGATTAGGTTCTGTATCTGAATTGTTAGGATGAAACCACGATAATTCACGCACTTTGTCAGCCCCTAAAAGTTTCACCAAGCGTGCATTGGAGATTTCTTCTTCAATATTTCCTAATAGTCCTTGGTGACGACTAATCACATTTTCTGAAGTCCAGAAATCGGGAAGCGTATTCAGTAATTTAAATTCAAAAGGAAGTTCATCGGGCTTTTGGCGAGCTTCGGCAATATAGGCATTGATTCCTTCCACAAATGCCTCAATAATTTGTTTGCTTCTTGGATGGTAATAGTTTAATTCAGCGGTCAAATTCCCTCTGAATTTAAATAATCTTGTTCCGATGTCTCGCTTGAGTTCACTTTCTCCGAGCAGTTCTGCCATCGTTCCCGTCGCTTGTCTTCGCCACATTTCGAGTTGAAATAGTCTATCGGATGCAGCCATATATCCCTGTGCAACAAATAAATCATGCTCATTTTTAGCATAAATGTGGGACATTCCCCAAGTATCCTTAAAGACTTCCACGGGCTGTTTTAAACCTTTAATTTTGAGATTTTGAGAATAACTAAAGGCAGTTGAAATTAATAAATAGACAAAAATGGCGAGTTTTTTCATGGAGATTTTAATCATTTAAATCGTTTAACAATTAACGTGAATAGTGGGATATTAGATTGATAATCAATTTTTTGCAATAAAAAAAGCAATGTTGCCTACGCTATTGTATTTTTGTAATTTTACAAAAACAAGAACACACCACGAGCCGACTAATATGGCTAACACCAAAATTAACAGAAATTTTCATTGATTGCGATTGGGCATCCCCAATGATTTTTGTTAGTGTTTTGAAAACACCTGATTGATGGCCGATTAAAGTACGCAAGGTAGGGAAAGGTAATCGTTTAAACTAATGTATTACAGGTACTTACAACTAGATTGTACTTAACGATGACTTGGTTTTTATTTGGTAACAATAACGTTACGGAAGTCTAGTTTTTAAACCATTTTTAGTTTTGTATAGGTGGTGGAAAAGGAGCTTTGCCCCAAATTTAAGTAACTCCCCAAAAAAAGGTATCGACCTACAAGCTAAAATCCTAAAAGTATAAAATTTTCAAACTTAAAACCAAAAATTCTGTTCAAGAATTAGGAGCCTACGCCTGTTCTTATTTTTGGCATGAAAGTTCTAGTGAGCAGGAATTTGTTTACCAAAAGGCAAGTTATTTTAAAATCAATGGTGAAAACAAAAAATTGTAGATTAAAACAGGTAATTCACAATTCGGTCCAGTAAGTGGTTGACCAATAATAGCAGATTCTAATTATCTTTAAAACAGTCTTGAATGAAAAATATTTTATTTTGTTTATTATTATCGCAAGGGATATTTGCACAGCGTACTGCAACGGTTGATAAAGTACCGAGACACGACTTTGTGATTAAAAACTTTACCACTGAGGATGGTATTATTTTACCCGAAGCCCATATTATTTATGGTACTTACGGACATCTGAATGCTTCCCATAGCAATGCAGTGTTATTGCCATCCCACTATATGGCTGACCGTCATGGCTACGAATGGCTGATTGGTCCCGGTAAAACACTTGATACGAGCAAGTTATTTTTGGTAACAACCGAGCTTTTCGGAAATGGTCAATCTTCTTCGCCAAGTAATAC
>JBBAKZ010000098.1:0-704 GCA_040403275.1 Arcicella sp.
TTCAGCGGATAATCCAATCGATGTTTTCATAATTTGTTTTTGTTATGGAAATTTTAATTTTCGTTTAATGAGAGAGAAAATAGAATGAGACGCTTTTTGTTCGTCTGATTTAGTCAATAATGGTATTCCCGATGGGGGAACGCCTAATAAAAATCCCCACGGTTTTACGGGTTCAATATGGTCAAAAATTACTTTTACAATGGCTGTTAGAGGAATCGATAAAAATGTTCCAGGTAAGCCCCACAAGGCTCCACCCGCCAAAACAACCATCACCGAAATCAAAGCATTGATTTTCACTTTCGATGCTACTACTTTGGGAACAATATAATGGACATCAAAAAACTGGATGATTAAGTATGAAACTATTACTAATACGGTATCGGAAGGGGTGGGTGAAACAATCGCAATGATTACCGGGAAAAGTATGGAGATAATTCCGCCGATGTAAGGAATTACATTGACAATAGCCCCCAAAACCCCTAATAATATGGCATAATCAACCCCAATGATTAATAAGGTAATAGAATTTAGAAATGCCATAATTAAGGCTTCCAATAAAAGTCCCACCAAATAGCTTTGAATAATTACTTTCGTAGAACTCAAAACGGAATCAACTTCGCCGTATTCTTTTCGACTAAATAGTTTATGAATAAATTTTATTAAATGATTTTGGTAGAATAAAATCATAAAAACATAGACCGGAA
>JBBAKZ010000098.1:714-9105 GCA_040403275.1 Arcicella sp.
AATTAGGAGCATCACCACTAATTTACTGCCGGTACTCAAAATCGTTTCGCCAATTAATACCCCACCATTATTAATAAATTCTGACCGTCTTTTCAAAACCATGGAATGAATTTTGAATTTACTCACATGAAATTGGTCGGAAGCCCATAACTCAATTGAATCCGCAATTTGATTAAATTTTTCTACCAATTTTGGAAAAGAATCAGAGAATTGCATCAACTGAATCGACAAAAAAGAGATAGTAAAAATGGTTATGGCAATTGAAATTATCAGCGTCAACGTAATCGCTGTTACTTCACTAACTTTTCTTTTTGTAAAAAAACTAACCAACGGACTCAACACAATAGCAATAATTGTGGAATAGATAATAGGTACAATTATACTTTGCGTAAGGTATAGAATGGTAACAAAGACAAACATGCCAATAAGAATAATTGATGTTTTTACATAAAAAGGCAATATTAAGTCTTCTTCTTTCATTTAGTTTAGAGGTCTTTTTATAATTCGTTTCTAACTACATCGTTCTAATACGACCCAGATAATTACAAATAAGATAACCGTTCCGAAACAGCCACCACCTAATTTACTTGCACCGTAGCCTGCGATTAATCCTTTAAAAATGTTGTTCATTGGTTCTTTGGGTTTAAAATGTGAAAAGATAGACATTAATGTTGTAGTGGGCGTTTTTTAATTATGCCCCTTTTTGTGTCTTTTATGCTACTAATTACGATAAAAGCATTTGGGTCAATTTTTTCAATTTCTTCATTTAGGAGGTTTAATTCCAGCCTTGTAATCACCGTATACACGATTTCATTGTGTATGGTTCCGCCATTGTTCCCAAAACCTTCTTTGCCTTGATAAATGGTTACGCCCCAACCAATAGAATCTTTAATCATTCTTGCGATTTGATCATTCCGGGGTGAAATAATGGTAACCCCTGTATATTCTTCAATCCCCTCAACGATAAAATCAAGTGTTTTGGATGCCGCCAAGTAGGTAATCATGGAATACATGGCAACTTCAACGGATAGAAAATAGGCCGCAATTGAGAAAATTATCACGTTAATCACAATAATAATATCACCCATGCTCGTACCAAATCTTTGACTTATAAATATGGCCAATACTTCCGTTCCATCAATTACTGCCCCGCCTCTGACAGCAAGACCAATGCCTGAACCTAAGAAAAACCCACCAAACAATGCGACCAATAAATTGTCCTTTGTAACATCAGGAAAATTAACGGTTGCCACCACCAAGGCCAGTCCAGAAATGGCCAAGGCCGTTTTTACGGCAAATACTTGTCCCATTATTTTATAGCCAAGAAAAATAAACGGGATATTTACCAAAATTAAAAGTGCATATAGTGGAATGGAAGTTAAGGCCGAAATTAATAAAGCAATACCCGTGGCACCTCCATCAATAAAATGATTGGTCAATAAAAAACCTTTAAAACCAAATGCGGCCGAAAAAACACCAAGTGTTATAAAAATAAAGTCTTTCAAGTAACGATTATTCTTAGTCTTTTTCTCATACATAGTTTTATGGGTTAGTTATTGTTTTATCGGTTGGTTTTCAGTAATCTCGTGTTCCATCAATTCAATTTCGGTCTTTTCTTTCTTTACCTCTTGACGAATCAACGCAAATAAACTCATATTAATGTTAGCAATCCAAACGACTGAAAATAAGGCAATTACGTATCCTCGCCAATCATCCATCAGGAGTTTGTAATGAGTAAAAATAATAAAAAATGCCGCTAGATAATGACTAAAACAATATTCACAGGTGAAAAGGTAGAAAAGTTTACGTTCCAAAATTGTTTTACCACTTTTAGAGCGACCCACACAATATTCTCTGGGTTCCTTAAAAATCTCTTCGTGGGTAATAGTCCAAGCTAGGCACGCAATCGGAATTGCTATCAAAAAAAGGGCGAGAACTTGGTCATTATTTATTTTCATACCGTCCGAATTATGATGTTTTCTAGCGTCTGGCAAAAATTCTAATCGCCTTGATTTTCTTCTAATTCATTATGATTATCGCCTCCGATGCTATAATAATTATTTTCTTCATCTTCTATGGCATTATTCTCTTGTTCAATATCCGTTTCAGTTTCAGAACCTGGTACATCCAAATCATCACCGACTAAATCTTCGCTAAAAGTTTTCTCATTCCAAGCACCCAAGGTATCATCTGAATCTTTTAAATGGGCAGGATTTTCGGGGTCAATCTCAGATTCTTCTGTGAATTGACTATAAATATCTTCACTCGCAGGGTATTTTGGGTACCCTGGAAAATTCTCTTTCGATTCGCTATCCACCACTTGGATGGGTCTTTTCGTGTTTTTATAGTCTTGTTTCATCGTTATTTTTATCAATCAATTCGATTTTCGTTCGTCATATTAATACTTGATGGTTTGGATTCTATCGAATAACATGGACTTGCCACGGTTGTCATAACAAAATACATGATAAGATTCATAAGTAGTAATAAATAGGGTGGAAATTGATAACTTTCAATGGCCATAATGTTGAATACTATCCATAAAATCAGTGCAACTATCATCAACATAGAAGGCAACCACTTCCCTCTAATTTGTGAATTAATTTCATGGGAATAGGAAGAATTCAAATAAATACTTTGGATTGAAAGTAGTAAATTTCTGAGGTGTTTAAGTTGCATGACGTTAAAATTATGTGAAAAACAAAATTGCGTTTTTTCAACTTAAAATGTATTACACAATTAAGGTAAATTGTTATAAGATTCACACATTATGATAAAAAAGCACTTTATGACCCATAAACGCACTTTTTTAGCTCAAATTATTAATTGGGTGTTGTTGAAATTCAATGAATAATAAACACCTTGTTTTGTATTTTTTTGTCATATTATTCAAGAATTTGTGGGTTGAAAATTGTTTGAGATATCATGACTAAATCGAGAAAAATAGTTATTTTATTGATAGGATGTTATATCACGTGGGAATATTTTTGGGAGCTACCGATTTTGCGTGTTCCATTGGAGGAAGAACCTTTCCTGTGTATCGACGGGCATAAGCAGCGGTAAATTCTGCGCCAAAAAACACAATCATGGAAGAATAAGAAACCCATAAGAGTATTAAAATAATAGAACCTGCCGCCCCATAAACTGAAGCAGGATTGGCAGTGCCAAAATAGAATGCCAAAGCTGTTTTACCGATGGTGAATAACAAGCCTGTGAGTAAAGACCCAAACCACACGTGTTTCCATTGTATTTTGGCATCTGGCAGAATTTTGAACATCAAGGCAAAAAGTAAGGAAATCACCGCCAACGAAAATACGAAGTTGATGACATTGAAAATAACAACCGTGAATTCGGAAGTATACGCTTTTATGATGTCGCTTAAGGCGGTTAATCCCGTTGAGATTACCAAAGAAACCAACAATAAAAAGGCGATGGCTACGATTAATCCGAAGGAGAAAAGGCGGGCTTTTATAATTAGCCAGATGCCGCTTTGCTTAACCAATTTTACGTGCCATATATCATTCAGTGATTTTTGTAATTCAACAAAAACCCCCGTAGCACCCACTAAAAGCACGCCAATGCTGATAATTGAGCCAAGTACCGATGATTTTGATTGCCCGGCTTTGGTCAACATTTCTTTGATTGAAGCGGCCGTATCGGCACCCATTGTACTCGAAATTTGGTTAATTATATTTTCATTTACGGCATCTTTTCCAAAAAAGTAACCGGTAATGGCAATGATTAAAACTAAAAGTCCAGGAATGCTAAAAATGGCGTAGTAAGCAATCACCGAACTTTGACGAAAAGGGTCTTTATCATTCCAAGCATTGAATGTTGACTTGAATAATTTGCCTAAATCTTTGAGTTTTAATTCCGTTTGATCAATCATGTCCATCTCATCCAATTATACCAAGAACGGCATCACTTTTAGCGATGCCGTTCTTCTTAAATAAATTTATTTACAGCAAAAGAATTAACAATAAGACGATAATAATAATCGCTCCTACCGAAAGATAAACCCCTCCATTCAACTAGGCAAGGTTTTTTTTGGTAGAACGAACTTCTTTTCTCAACGTTTTTTTCTCAGACGAGCTCATATTGGATTTGTCCATTGCCTTAATTTCTTCTAAACGAGAAATCATTATCTGGGCTTCGGCTGATGTTACTTTTTCAGCCTTTTCAGTTGGCGCTGTATTGTTTTCAGTTTCCGCCATTGATGGAGTGGGCATACATGACAATAACGCAATCGTTGTCATTAGGTAAAGAGTAATTTTTTTCATCTTTATTTTATTTAACTCAGTGAATTGGTTTTCACTATGATGCAAAGATGAAAATCCTTGTAATAGAAAGTATTACAGAATTTTGTAAAAGAATTACATCTTTCACATCTTTAAAAGGCATTAATTCCGAAAAAAAGGGATATAAAATGGCCAGATGGGAGGGCAATGGTTAGAATTTTACCTAGTAGAAAGCAATTAATTAATCGTAGGTAGTAGTTGTTATTATAGATTAAGTGGCTTATCATGAGCAGTTTATCTATTATTTATAACTGCAAACCACAAACAGCGTGTTGAAAAAATAGGATTACGAACTATATTTCATTGTACAAATAACTACATTCTATCCATATACCAACCCAACTCTCTTTGCATTCGTTGGTATTTGAAAATATTTTCGATACTGGCTTGTAAACGCACAAAGGCGGTTTCACTTTTCACGATATAATCAGAGGCTTTTCGGTGCATGCAGTTAATGGCAATTTCGATTTTATCTTGCGAGGACAGCATGATTACGGGAATTGTCGGGTTTTTTGCTTTGATCCTATCCAACGTTTCCAAGCCATTAATAGCATCTTTATCAATGCCATCAAGGTGATAATCCAAAATGATGATGTCTGGTTTTTTAGATAAATTTGCTAAACAAAGTTCTCCGGTTGCATAAGTTTCTACGGCAAAATTGGGTTTGTCAAGAAATTCAATCTCTAAAGATTTTAAAAAAAGTGCATCATCATCTACCAAAAATAGAATTATTTTATTGTCCTTATTCATGAGTATTGTTTATGTATTTTTATTAGTGATAAATAATACTGTTTGTAAATTTGTGTTATTTAATGAAAATAAATGATTCGCAAGAAAATAAAATTGTTTATCTCTCAAATATTTTAAACACGAAACATTCATCAATAATCAACTTAACTTCTTCAATTCATCTTTCAACTCCACACAGGCTTGTCCACAAATGGCTTCGAGTTGAGTAATCATCGTTGAAATATCTTTTGTTTGTAATTTATTATTCGCAAAATCTTGAATTTTTCGTGCCATTTCTTCGTAATCTGGATGCATTCCCATCATGGCAAAAGAAGGAATCATTTTATGAACAGCCGATGACAATGTTTTCCAATTTTTAGCGTCAAAACTCGTTTTCATTAAATTTACTAACGTGGGCGTTTGCTCTAAATAAATGCAAATCATCTCTTTTAAATACTTAGGATTTGATTTTGTAAGCGTATACAAATATTCTAAGTTGATAGATCTTACCTTTTCAATGGCAATTTCTTGTATCATTTTCTCTGTTGAAGTTTTCACCGCATTTTTGATTAAAGTAACTATTTTGCTGTATAACAATGCTTCATCAATGGGTTTGGCAATGTAATCGTTCATGCCCGCTTGTTTGCATTTTACCACATCTACTGTGGTCACATCAGCGGTTAATGCCATGATTGGAATGGACGATTTCATGGTATTTCTAATATAATCAGTTGCTTCAAAGCCATTCATTTCGGGCATTTGCAAATCCATCAAAACAATATCGTAATGATTATTTTTCATTTTTTCGATGGCTAATTTTCCATTGTCGGCGATTTCAGCGTCAAAACCAAAATCATCCAAAATCGTTTTTATTAACAATTGGTTGAGTGCCATATCTTCTACAACCAATACTTTGATGCCATTCATTGCCATGTCTAATTGTAATATTTCGGGTTCTGATGGGCGCGTAGCGTCTGTTTTCAAGAAAGTTAAGATAAAACTAAATTTAGAACCCACATTCATTTCACTTTCTACCAAAATATGTCCTCCTTGGGGTTCTAAAAGCTGTTTTACAATAGCGAGTCCCAATCCAGTTCCGCCAAATAAGCGAGATGTTTCATTGGTAGCTTGTTGAAAATTCTCAAAAATAGCGTCTAAATTTTCTTTTTTAATCCCAATACCCGTGTCGTTGATGGCAAATTCAATGGTTACTTTTTCTTCATCTTCCTTCACCATATTCACACGAATGGTAATATTCCCTTTACTGGTAAATTTAACGGCATTACTCAATAAATTCAATAAAATTTGGTTCAATCGAGCAGGGTCTCCCAACAAATTTTCGGGAATTCTTTTGTCGTAATCTTCAATTAATTGAATGTTTTTTTCATTAATTTTTGGTTCAAACAATCGAATGGTCGTATTAATCGAAGAAAGTAATTTGAA
This sequence comes from Arcicella sp., assembly GCA_040403275.1. Taxonomy (GTDB): domain Bacteria; phylum Bacteroidota; class Bacteroidia; order Cytophagales; family Spirosomataceae; genus Arcicella. The sequence continues at coordinate 7,185 of JBBAKZ010000098.1, forward strand.
TGGAATTTTCTCGAATGTCATTTGCCCAGATTCTACTTTTGCCAAATCCAAAATATCATTGATAAGCACAATTAAAGCATCGCCACTCAACTCGATGGCATTCAAATATTCTTTTTGTTTAACTGATAATTCCGTTTTTTTCAACACTTTCGTAAAGCCAATGATGGCATTCATGGGTGTTCTGATTTCGTGACTCATATTGGACAAAAATTGTTGCTTTGACTTTACCGCACTTTCAGCAATTTTTTGGGCATTCAACGCATTTTCCTTTTCTTGTTCGGCAATTACTTTTGACTCAAATAGTTGTTTTTCAACCTGCTTTAGTTCCGTTATATCCCTTGCCACCACCACGGCTCCCAACACCTTATTTTTTTCGTCTTTATAAACTGAACCATTAAAAAGTACATTGGTCAGTACTCCGTCCTTTATTGTCAAGGGGTAATCGGTTACAAATCCTTTCAAAAATACCTCTTGATAGATTTCTTGCGCTTTTTTTGGGTCGGTGAAATAATTGTAAAAATTTGTACCTGTAAGTTTTTGTCGCACAATGCCCGTTACTTTTATCGCTGCTTGGTTGATATCCGTAATTTTTCCTTTCGGGCTAATCACAAATAAAGGGTCTAGGCTGGCTTCAATCAAACTGCGAGAATATTCGGACAATAATTTCTCTTTAGTTTCAGTGATTTCTTTATTTTTCTTTTGTAATTCAGCGGTTCTTTTTACCACCGCTCTCTCTAATTCATGGGTATGTTGTTTCTGATTATGGATGTCGGCATTTGTCCCAATCCAAAGTTTTACATTTCCATGATTATCTTTGATGGCACTTGCTCGGCTGGAATGCCATCTATACTGGCCAAGCTTATTCATCATTCTTAATTCCATATCAAAATTATCCCCCGTTTTTACGGAATGATTCCACTTTTCTTGCGTTTCTTGCACATCATTAGGATGAATCCATTTACCCCAACCATTATTTATCAAATCATCAAAACTTGCTCCAGTATATTCAGTCCAGCTTTTATTATAAAAAATTACCGTCCCATCGGGTGCGGCATTCGTCACTTTTTCGGGCATTACCTCGGCAATCACTCTAAAATGCGAATCGTTTTCTAACATACGTTGATGAATAATTGCTTGGGAAGTTGGCTCATTGGCAATTATTCCAATACTATCAATTTCACCAACTCGGTTCCTTTGGGCTTGTAAAATGAAATTATAATATTTACGCTCCATTTTTCCATTTTGAAGAATATTTACGGCTGTTTCATTGGCAACAAATGATTCTCCTGTGTCATAGATATTTTGATAAACCTTTTGATATCCTTGTTCAATAAGTTCAGGCATAACTTCAAAGAAAGGTTTTCCGATAATGTCTTTGCCTTTCCCCAGAATTTCCAAAATAGCATCATTGGCCATAGAAATAATCAATTTTCTTCCCTTTAAAATGCCAATGGCCGTCGTAGAAGAGTAAATTATTTGTTCATAACTATACTCATTTTCTTGAATTTTTTGATGCAAAAGTGCTTGTGCGTTCACTTCATTGGCAATCATTGTCACTCCTTCTATTTTGCCTTTTACATTGCGTTGAGTATGGTAAACGAAGCTGTAATAACTCAATTCCTTTTTTCCGGAACGTACAATATTAATGGGTTTTTCGTAGGCAAAATACGGAGCCCCTGTTTTAAACACATTTAGTAATAATTTATCAATCCCCCGCTCAACCATTTCGGGCATCACCTCAAAAAGCGATTTGCCAATAATGTCCTTCTGTTTTCCCCAAGCATCTAAAATGGAATCATTGGCTATACTAATAATCATTGATTTTCCTTTCAATACTGCCATCATGGAAGGAGAAGCATCAATTAATTCGTGATAAAGATGTTCTGCTTCTTCACATCTTGTTTGATAATTAATTTGTTCG
>JBBAKZ010000099.1:0-6908 GCA_040403275.1 Arcicella sp.
GGGGCTTTCTCTTGTCCAGAAGCATTGAAAATACAGAAAGAGAATACTAGTAGAAGCGTAGTTTTTTTCATAAAAGCGTATTTTTAGGAGTGGGAAATATTTGCAAATTACCCAACAAATCTACCAGATTCTGTTAATAAAATGTTAATTAGCGCTTTTTAACTTCTCCAAGAAAAAATTAAAAAAAACGATGAAAAAAAAATCAAGTCTTTCAGTTTCGATGCTTTGTATTAACTTTGTGGAATTTTGGGGCGTAGTGAATGAGTTGTGAGTTGGTGATTTGTGATTTAGTGAATCACAAATCACCAACTCACAACTCACAACTGAAAAATCTCCCATTCCATCACTCAAAAAAAAAGAAAAGTGCCAAAGAATCTCTCCATTAAGTCCGTTCTTATTATCGGTTCAGGTCCAATTATTATCGGTCAGGCTTGCGAGTTTGACTATGCAGGTTCACAGGCGGCTCGCTCGCTGCGTGAAGAAGGCATCAAGGTTGCCTTGATAAATTCGAATCCAGCCACGATTATGACAGACCCGCTCAATGCAGATTATGTCTATTTGAAGCCCCTCGATAAAAATTCAATCATTGAAATCTTAGAAAAACACCTAGCGGAAGGAATGCCAATTGATGCTGTTTTACCAACGATGGGTGGTCAGACGGCATTAAATTTAGCCATTGATTGCGATTCAGCAGGGGTTTGGCAAAAATACGGTGTCGATATTATTGGAGTTGATATTAAGGCAATCGAAACCACCGAAGACCGTGAAAAATTCCGTCTGAAAATGATTGAAATTGGCGTTGGCGTTTGCAAAGGACGTACGGCTCGCTCATTTTTGGAAGGAAAAGAAATCGCACAAGAAACAGGTTTTCCTTTAGTAATTCGCCCTTCATTCACTTTAGGGGGAACGGGCGGAGGTTTTGTTCATCGTCCAGAGGATTTTGATGCGGCACTCAATAAAGGTTTACACGCTTCTCCTACGCACGAAGTTTTGGTAGAACAATCTATCATGGGTTGGAAAGAATTTGAATTAGAATTACTCCGTGATAATTTAGGTAATGTCATCATCATTTGTTCAATCGAAAATTTTGACCCGATGGGAATCCACACGGGCGATTCTATCACGGTTGCGCCTGCTCAGACTTTGCCAGATACCATTTATCAAAGAATGCGTGATATGGCCATCAAAATGATGAATGCCATTGGTCAATTTGCGGGAGGTTGTAATGTACAATTCTCATTAAATCCAGATACCGACGAAATCATCGCCATTGAAATTAATCCACGGGTTTCTCGTTCATCCGCTTTGGCATCCAAAGCAACAGGGTATCCAATTGCCAAAATTGCCGCAAAAATGGCCATTGGTTATAATTTGGATGAATTGACAAATGCCATCACGGGTAATACTTCCGCTTACTTCGAGCCAGCGTTGGATTATGTAATCGTAAAAGTGCCTCGTTGGAATTTTGATAAATTCAAAGGAGCCGACAAGAGTTTGGGACTCCAAATGAAGTCGGTTGGTGAAACCATGGGCATTGGTCGTAATTTCCAAGAAGCCTTACAAAAAGCTTGTCAATCGCTCGAAATTAAGCGAAATGGTATGGGAGCTGATGGAAAAGGATTGCGTGACCAAGAAGCCATTATGTATTCGTTGGCGAATCCATCTTGGAATCGTCTTTTCCACATTTATGATGCTTTCAAATTAGGAATTTCTTTCAAAACCATTCAGCAAACAACCAAAATTGATCGATGGTTTTTATATCAAATTGAGGATTTAGTTAGAGTTGAAAATGAAATAGAAAAATACAATTTGAATTCCATTCCAACAGCACTTTTAGAAGAAGCGAAGCACAAAGGTTTTGCCGACAGACAAATCGCTTATACCCTAAAATGCTTAGAATCAGAAGTTTATGATTTACGTAATAATTTAGGAATTAAGCGTGTGTATAAATGTGTTGATACTTGTGCGGCAGAATTTGAAGCAAAAACACCTTATTTTTATTCGACTTTCTCGCAAGGATCGGAAACATTGGACAATGAATCTATCAAAACGGATAAGAAAAAAATTGTCGTTTTAGGTTCGGGTCCAAACCGTATCGGTCAAGGCATTGAGTTTGATTATTCCTGCGTTCACGGAATTTTAGCAGCAAAAGAAGCAGGTTATGAAACCATCATGATTAACTCAAATCCAGAAACAGTTTCAACGGATTTTGATATCGCCGATAAATTATACTTCGAACCAGTTTTCTGGGAACACGTTTACGACATTATTCAGCACGAAAAACCTGAAGGAGTTATTGTACAATTGGGTGGACAAACAGCGCTGAAATTAGCAGAAAAACTTTCAAAATACGGAATCAAAATCATCGGAACTTCTTTTGAAGCCCTTGATTTGGCGGAAGATAGAGGAGCATTTTCAGCTTTATTACAAGAAAACGATATTCCTTTCCCTCAATTTGGGGTTTGTGAAGATGCCGATAATGCGGCAGAATTGGGGCGTAAATTGGGCTATCCTTTACTTGTTCGTCCATCGTATGTTCTGGGTGGACAGTCTATGAAAATTGTTATCAACGAGCAGGAACTTGAACAACACGTAGTTGATATTTTGAGAGATATACCGGGTAATAAAATCTTACTTGACCATTTCCTTGAAAATGCGATTGAAGCAGAAGCTGATGCCATTTGTGATGGCGAAGAGGTGTATATCATCGGAATTATGGAACACATTGAACCTGCGGGTATTCACTCGGGCGATTCTCATTCGGTTTTACCGCCTTTCGATTTGTCAGAAAACGTAATTCAGCAGATAAAAGACCATACACATAAAATTGCTATTGCATTGAAAACCAAAGGGTTGTTGAATATTCAGTTTGCCGTGAAGAACGAAATTGTATATATCATCGAAGCCAATCCTAGAGCATCCCGTACCGTACCCTTCATTTGTAAAGCCTACCAAGAACCGTACGTAAATTACGCAACGAAAGTAATGTTGGGAGCGAAAATTAAAGACTTTAATTTCCAACCAAAACAAAAAGGATGGGCCATTAAAATTCCGGTATTTTCCTTCAATAAATTCCCGAATGTAAATATGGAATTAGGGCCAGAAATGAAATCGACAGGTGAAGCTATTTATTTTATCGATTCACTAAAAGATGATTTTTTCAGAAAGGTTTACGGAGAACGAAATTTGTATCTTTCGAGATAATTAATAACAAAAATAGACCTTGAATTTCAACGTCTATTTTTGTTATGTGCTAAAAAATTTAACCAACAAAAAAGCCCTTCCAGAATATTCTGAAAGGGCTTTTTGCAAATATTTATTTTTACATATTCAATCCTGGAAAGTAAGCGCTTGCGCCTAATTCCTCTTCGATACGAAGCAATTGATTGTATTTCGCCATACGGTCTGAACGAGAAGCCGAACCAGTTTTGATTTGACCTGTATTCAGAGCAACCGCTAAGTCAGCAATGGTTGAATCTTCCGTCTCGCCAGAACGGTGCGACATAATGTTTTTGTATGAATTACGTTTCGCTAAATTGATGGTATCAATTGTTTCAGTTAAAGAACCAATTTGGTTTACTTTTACCAACACCGCATTGGCAATTCCTTGCTCGATACCCATTTGTAAACGTTTCACGTTGGTTACAAACAAATCGTCTCCTACTAATTGAATTTGTTTTCCTAACAAACGAGTTTGCTCTGCCCAACCAGCCCAATCGTCTTCAGCCATACCGTCTTCAATTGAAATGATTGGATATTTATCCGCCCAAGTCTTCCAATAAGCCGCCATTTCCATGTTATTCAATTGCTTACCATCCGACTTTTTGAAAGTATAAAGACCTGTTTTTTCGTCATAGAATTCAGAAGCAGCAGCATCCATCGCAATAAAAATATCTTCCCCTGGCTTGAAACCTGCTTTTTCAATGGATTGTAAAACGATTTCAATAGCCTCCTCGTTAGATTTAATGTTTGGCGCAAAACCACCTTCATCACCAACGTTAGTTGAATATCCTTTCGATTTCAACACACCTTTTAAGGCATGAAAAACTTCCGTACCCATACGTAAAGCGTGCGAGAATGACTCAGCTTTTACGGGCATAACCATGAATTCTTGGAAGTCAATCGAGTTATCAGCATGTGAACCACCGTTCAAAATGTTCATCATTGGTACTGGCAAAGTGTTGGCATTGACACCACCAATGTAACGATATAATGACAAACCAGACTCTTGCGCTGCTGCCTTCGCAACTGCCAAAGAAACGCCCAAAATAGCGTTTGCTCCTAAATTTCCTTTGTTTGGCGTACCGTCTAATTCAATCATGATACGGTCAATCATGCTTTGTTCAGAAACTTCCATACCCCAAAGTTCCTCTGCAATCTTGGTATTTACGTTATCAACTGCTTTCAAAACACCTTTACCACCGTAAACACTTTTATCTTCGTCACGCAATTCAACGGCTTCGTGAATACCCGTTGAAGCACCCGAAGGCACAGCGGCACGTCCAAAAGCACCGTCTTCGGTATGAATATCTACTTCGATTGTTGGATTTCCACGAGAATCCAAAATTTGTCTTGCGTGTACGGACTTAATTGCACTCATTTTGCTTAGATTTTGTTTTTGATTAATTCGTATTTCATATCTATTCTGCCATGGTTGGTGTCTTCACCAGCCACTCGTGCGTCAAGCATACACTTTGTTGCTTTCGCCAGATGATCGGTAAATACACCAACCGTGAGAATATTTAGTAAAATATTATCTCAAAATTAATCCTTTTTTCAAAATTGTTTGTACTTTTCCAATGGTTTAAATATTAAATAGTATTAATACTCAAAAAAATGAAAAATAATATTCGTTCAATTATATTTTTTACCCTATTATATTTTGCAAATCAGGCGATTGGCTTAGCACAAGTTTTGTCAACCGACGATTTTGAAAAAAAGTATAAGGAAACACAAAACGCCCAACTCGTGGATGTACGGACAACCGGGGAATATGGTGGTGGACATTTACCAAAAGCCCAAAATGCAGATTATAGAAGTCCGGATTTTGTTGAAAAAATCCAGACTTTGGATAAAACCAAACCCATTTTTGTCTATTGCTTATCCGGTGGAAGAAGTGCCGAAGCTGCCAACATCATGCGTCAAAACGGTTTCAAGGAAGTTTACGAAATGGCCGGTGGCTATTTGAAATGGACCACCAAAATGAAACCCGTAGAAGGCGTAAAACCAACGGATTCAAAAAATGCCATGTCGAAAGAATATTTGGATAATTTATTGAAAGGAGGTAAAGTAGTGATGTTGGACTTTTACGCAACTTGGTGCGCTCCTTGTCTAAAAATGATGCCAACGATTGATAAATTAAAGGCTGAATTGGGCGATAAAGTTGTCATCGAAAAAGTGGATTCAGATGCAAACAAGGCATTAGTAGCCGATTTTAAAGTGGATGAAATCCCAACATTCTTAATTTTCAAGGATGGGAAAATGGTCATGCGAGCCGTTGGATTACAGACAGATAAGGCTTTGAGGGAGATGTTGGAGCGGTAGTTTTTATCGTTTTTAAACTCATGGCATAAGATTAGGCAATCCCTTATTCATCCCATAAGTATTGCCTTACCCACAATCCACATCCACCACCACGGAAACGCCTTTAAAATCTTTCGATAATCTAATGTTCATTACTTCCTCGGCAATAAATTCTTTGGCGGCTTTTAAGTTTAGGGTTTTCTCTAATTTTATCATTACTTCAAACAAAAACTGATTCCTGATGCGTTCTACCAAGGGTTTTTCTGGGCCTAAAACTCTTTGTTTACTCAGTTTTTCGGATAATTTATTGGCTAATGCGTTGGCGGCTTTTTCGGCCATTGGTTCATCTATATGTTTGATTGTCAATTGAATAAGTCTGGTAAAGGGCGGATATTGAAAATCTTCCCGCTCTTTTATTTCGTCTTTGTATAAGCCCACATAATCGTTTTCAATAATTTGATTTAAGATTTTTTGTCCAGGATTATTAGTCTGAATTAATACTTTTCCTTGCGTACTTCTTCGTCCCGCCCGACCTGCAACTTGGGTTAATAATTGAAAAGCTCTTTCTGCCGCACGAAAATCTGGGAAATGAATCATGCGGTCGGCATCGAAAACGCATACTAAGCTAACTTTCTCAAAATCAAGCCCTTTCGCTACCATTTGTGTACCGACGAGCATATCCACGCCCCCGCTTTCCACTTCATTTATCAGGGTTTGGAAGGCGGATTTTGTTCGGGTTGTGTCCAAATCCATGCGGGCAATTTTGGCAGATGGATATAAAATTTGCAATTCTTCTTCAATTTTCTCCGTACCATAACCTCTCGTCCGCAATTTGGCAGAACCGCAAGCCTGACAAGTTCTTGGCATGGGTTCGTGAAATCCGCAATAGTGACAACGCAATTCTTGTCCGTTATAGTGATAGGTCAAACTGACATCGCAATTATTGCAAGAGGCAATCGTATCGCAGTCTTCGCACTGAATATAAGGCGAATATCCTCGGCGGTTTTGGAAGAAAATCGTCTGTTGTTTTTGCTCGAAATTGAGCCTTACTTTATCCAACATCAAATCCGAAAAATCACCTTTCACCATCTTTTGCTTTCGAGCAATTTTAACATCAATCAACTCAATATCAGGCAATTGTGTATTTCCAAAGCGTTCCTTCATTTCCACAAAACCGTAACGATTAGTTTGGGCGTTATAAAAACTTTCGATGGAAGGCGTGGCTGAACCCAACAAAACTTTCGCCTTTTGTCGGTGGGCAATCACGACCGCTACATCACGGGCATGGTATCTTGGCGCTGGGTCAAATTGTTTGTAGGAAGTTTCATGTTCTTCATCTACAATAATTAAGCCTAAGTTATTGAAAGGCAAAAACACCGCAGAAC
>JBBAKZ010000099.1:6918-9041 GCA_040403275.1 Arcicella sp.
AACCACAAATTGAAATTTACCGGAAACCACGCCTTTCCAAACTTCCACCCGTTCATTATCCGAAAAACGGGAGTGATAAATGCCCATTTTATCCCCAAAAACTTTCCGTAATCGGATGACAATTTGGGTAGTCAAAGCAATTTCCGGCAGGAGGTATAAAACCTGTGAACCGCTGCCCAAAACCTGTTCAATGAGTTTGATATACACCTCCGTTTTGCCACTTCCCGTAATTCCGTGCAGTAAGGTGGTTTGCTTTTCTTCAAAACTATTCATAATCTCACAAAAAGCTTTTTCCTGCGATACCGAAAGCGTGGGAACGGGCGCTTCTACAAAATCCAAATCTTCTTCAAAACGGCTCACGACAATTTCAAATTGCTCTAAAATCCCGTTTTTGATTAAGGTTTTCAAAGCACTATCCGAAACATCTTCTTTTGCCAAAGCCTTCTTTTCCAAGCCTTTACGATTCAATTCGGGGGTTCGCAATACGGGAACGTGACGAAGATAATTCAAGAGAATATCTAATTGCTTGGGCTTTTTCTCTAATTCTCCCAACAATGCTGTCAAATAGTTTTCTCCTTCGTAAAAAGCATTTAGCCGTACTTTTTTCAGAATTTTAGGCGAATATTTTTCACGAACCTCTTCAAAAACAATAATCGCTTTTTTCTGAATTAAAGACTTAATGATGTGGTAAACATGCTTGACTTCGGCAAAACGAGCGAGTTCATCATAATTCAAAGATTGATGTTTTTTCAATTCTTCGATGATGCCTGTCTCTCGTTCTGTCAAAAGGTCGGGATGAGAAAAATCGGGATTAAACTGAACTTTTGACAGACTCGAAATTTTGAGTCCAGAAGGGAGTGCTACGTTTAGCACTTCGCCAACCGTACACATATAATATTCTGATATCCAATGGAATAAATCAATTTGCTGCGGTGTAACCAAAGGCGAATCGTCCAATAATTCAAGGACGTACTTCGCCTGATATTTGGCGGGTGGGGAATTATGTAATTTAGCCACGACCGCTGTAACAACCTTCGTTTTGCCAAATTGCACAATAACTCTCGCCCCTACGCAAATGCTCATGGCGTACTCACGAGGCACACGATAGGTGTATAAATTTGGAATTGCGACGGGGATAATCACGTCGGCAAAAACCGTGATTTCTTCTTGGAATTCTACTGATTGCATACTGCAATTTACGAAACAACAGGCATTTTTTGAAGTAAAATTTAACGAAAGGTCAGTTGCTTAAATCTTTTTTCGTATCAATACGCTAAATAAAATGGTATTTTCGAACCTTTTTATATTTTGAATTTTGTACCGTAAAATTTCTAGTATGCCTTCGTAGATTTATTAAATTATTATTGAAACTGATAGATTTCTCCTCCATTTGAGTTTAAAATACGCTGTCAAATTAGGTAAATACTGATTTGATAACAAAATAGGTTCAAACATCTACGTCCGAACCTATTTAAACAAATTGTTAAATCACAATACTTTTATTGAACGGTATTGATTCCTATTTTTTTTGTAACAACCTTTGTGATTCAAATTAATCAACACACTTTATTTCTTCGGTATGGAATTCATTAAAGGTTTATACGCATACATTCAACGAATTAACAACAGTACCCCTTTCCCAACTCAGAAACGAGCAATTGTTCGTGGACCCTTAGCTTACCTCTCTTTAATACTTAGTTAAATCAAAAGCCTCAGCCAAGGCTTCTTTATCATCAAAATGATATTTAATTCCTTTGATTTCTTGGTAGTTCTCGTGACCTTTTCCAGCCACTAAAATAATATCTCCTTGCTGTGCTAATTCCCTTACCGCCAAAAAGATAGCTTCTTTTCGGTCTGCAATAATTTTTGTCTTTTTAAAGTCAATGGGTGGTATGCCTTTACGCATTTGTTCCAAAATTTCGGCGGGGTCTTCGTTTCTCGGATTATCAGAAGTTAAAATTACGCTGTTCGATAATTCACAGGCGATTTTTGCCATAATGGGTCGTTTGGTTGCATCCCGATTTCCCCCGCAACCCACAATGGTTATTACTCGCTGATTACCATCTTTTATCTGATTTATCGTTTTCAGAACATTTTCCAACGCATCGGGCGTATGGGCATAA
>JBBAKZ010000100.1:0-9010 GCA_040403275.1 Arcicella sp.
GTAATGGATAGAAAAATGAAAATAACCATTTCCATAATAACACTAAATTCAGAAAAAACCCTTAAAAATGTCTTGGAAGCGGTTTCTTGGGCGGATGAAATCGTTTTGGTGGATTCGGGAAGTACTGATAAAACGTTGGAAATTGCCCAACAATTCAAAGTAAAAGTCATTTATCGGGCTTTTGATGGGTATGGTTCGCAGAAAAATTTTGCGACTGAACAAGCTTCCAATGATTGGATTTTATCTTTGGATGATGATGAAATTTTAACCCCTGAACTTCAACAAGAAATTCAAAATCTGGACCTTTCAGCTACTGAATATCAAGGCTTTAAGATTCCTCGCTCCTTGATTTTTTTGGGAAAATTATTGCGATTTAGTGGGGAATATAAACGCTTGACTTTAAGACTTTTTAATCGACAATACGGGAATTGGAACGCTGAATATGTCCATGAAAGTGTGGAGGTGAATGGCAAAATAGGAACTTTAAAACAGCAAATTCTTCACGACAGCTACCGTGATTTGACGGATTATTTCAATAAATTCAATAAATATACTTCACTGGGAGCAAAGACTTTATCAGAACGTGGAAAGACGGCTTCAAGTTTCAAAATCATCTCTCGATTTCCAACAACTTTCTTGAAAATTTATTTACTAAAAGGCTCATGCTTAGATGGTTATGCTGGTTTTATGTGGGCCTTACTTACGGCTATGAACCCTGTAGTGAAGTATGCGAAATTACGGGAAATCAGTAAATAACTGCTCTGTTGGGTAACTTCCGGAAACAATTCCATTGTGGGTTAAACTTTCGGGAAGTTAAATAGGTTTAAGTGAACACCATTGGGGTTGTAAATCTGTCCTAACCTATTAACAACTCCTTCGAAGTCCTGAATTCATACCCTTCCTTTGTCAGAAACGCCATTAATTTGTCGAATCTTTCTGCCATTTTTTTTCCATTATTTCGGTGTAAATAGAAAGGATATTTTGCCCCATCCTTGGCTAAATGATAATCCGTAAATTCCCAAGGATGAAAATACAAATGTAAATATCCATCCGATTCTACCACTTTTTTGCACAGGTAAAAGAAATATGACAAGGGAAAATTATGAAAAGCTATCCAAAATAAAGGCACTCTCCATTTTGGAGAAACCGAGGCAGGGAAATGAATTATATTGTTTTGGGTAAAAAATGTCCTTGAAATATGACGATAATCATAACGACCAGGCAAGTACGTTGGATTAACGGAAGCATTATAAAGATACCCCGCCGCCACTAAATCCGTATCTGAAACGGGTGCCATTCTGGGCATCCTAAAGCCAACAATTTCTTGCCCTGTAATTTCTTCCAAAATAGCTTTCGACGTACTCAAATCCTCCTTTTTATGACTCGAATGATAATGATTATGGGAAGCAATTTCGTGGTTTTTACTCAACTCTTTTATCAATGCTGGCTTTGCCGTTGCATAAACCCCGGTGCAATAAAAGGTTGCTTTTGCTTGATATTTATCCAAAATTGAAACAATCGTTTCTAAACCTTTGGTAGAAGTGGCGATTTGCTCCTCCATTGGAGGATTTCCGCCGTATTCGTAAGGCATATCAAATTCTTCTATATCAAAACTCAATAAGGCTATTTTCATGTTAATTATTTTTTAGCGAAAGAAATTCCTAAGCCTTATTAATGTTCTGTTCCTGAATAATGTATAAAGGACGTTCTTTGTTCTGAATCAGGATTTTACCGATATAAATTCCCATCACGCCCAAAACCATCAGATTGATTCCGCCAAAGAATGCAACCGTTACCAAAAGTGAAGCCCAACCATCGGTAAACGTTCCCATGATGAAGGTATAAATGATATAAGGAATGTATAAAAGAGATAAAGATGCAAAGAAAAATCCAATATAAATAGCTGTATATAAAGGCTTTACACTAAAAGAAGTAATCCCAGCTAATGCCAACTGAAACATTTTATGAAAAGTATATTTACTTTCTCCCGCAAAACGTTTGTTGGCTTTATACCTAAAAGTTGCTTGGGCAAAACCAATCCACTGAATCATTCCCCGCAGGAAGACGTCCTGTTCTTTGGTTTTTTTCAACATTTGGGTTACTTGGCGGTCAATCAATCTAAAATCTGCTTGGCCAGGTTCCAAGTTCAGTTCGCTTACTTTGTTAATCAATTGATAAAAGCGTTTACTTGACTGTTTTTTGAACCACGATAATTCTTCGTCCTCTTCTCGCAGGGTATTTACCATATTTACTTTTTGCGTTTGCCAAATATGAATCAAATCCTTAATCAATACGGGTGGATGTTGTAAGTCGCTGTCCATCATCACAATAGCATCGGCATCAATCGAATCGATGCCCGCTTTGAGTGCAATTTGCTGCCCAAAATTTCTTGAAAATGAAAGATATTTTACGGAGGAATCTTGTATTGCGAGTTGTCTAATAATTTCAAGCGTATTGTCTACACTTCCATCATTCACAAAACAAAATTCAAAATCGTAGGGTAATTCGGAAACCACTTTTTTGACGGCATCATAAAAAACCACCACATTTTCACTCTCGTTATAGGCTGCTGAAAGAATACAGATTTTTAATTTTGATGGTAACATATTAGTAGTTTGGATATTTTAATAAATTTTGAGTGCATCAAATTCGTTCTTTTAAAGGACGAGTTCACTAAACTTTCAATAAAATTAATGCTTATCTTTTGATATTGAATATACAATAGACTGTTCACGAGGTTATTTTATTAAATTTGCAAAAGTATCTGATACAAATCCAGTTTTTATGAATAACATACGTATTTTTTTTGCCCTTCCATTTTTCACGAAAAGAAAATATATTATCGGCGTTTGGCTTTTGGCTGCCATTGTTACTTCACTGAAACAATATTTAAGAGGAGACTTTAACAACTATAAAATTTTTGCCTACGTCTTTCGTCATACAATTCAAAAATTGCCCCTGTATGTAGAATATCCCGCCGAATATTTTGATTCTAATCATTATGGGCCGTTTTTTTCGGTCATCATTGGCCCTTTTGCGGTGCTACCGGATGGGGTAGGTATCGTGCTTTGGAATCTTTTTAATACTGCTCTGCTGATTTTTGGTGTGTTCAAATTGCCCATCAAAGAGTCTTATAAAGTTGCTATTGCTTGGATAATTACCAACGAAATGATTACTGCTTTGTTATCGGTTCAATTCAATGTCGGGCTTACTGGCTTGTTATTATTAGGCTTCATATTTTTAGAAAAACAAAAGCTCTTTTATGCTTCTATGGCTATTTTGGTAGGCTTTCTTGTGAAGTTATACGGCATTGTCCTTTTGGCATTTTTCTTTTTTATTAAACAAAAAGTGAAATTTATTGGCGCTTTTATTATCGTTGCCATGGTATTTTTCTTTGCCCCACTTTTGATTACTGATTTCGCTTTTTTAAAAATGAGTTATGTCGATTGGTTTCAAGCGCTGATTTACAAAAGTAGCTATAACGAATCAGTGAGCGATATGGCCAATATTTCATTTATGGGCTTTATGAAAAAGGTTTTTGGCCTCCAAATTCATGTGCTGGTAGGGGTGGCGTTTGGCGCTCTTATGTTGGGATTAATTTTGTTAAGAAAGTCGCAATACGATTCTCTAACCTATAAATTACTATTGTTTTCTGATTTATTATTATGCTTAGTTTTGTTCAACACGAATGTTGAATCGCCTACTTTTATCATTGCTTTTGTTGGGATTGCGATATGGTTTGTTTTAGTTGAAAAAAACAATTTAAACCTGTTTCTCTTCATCTTCGCCATGATTTTAACAAGTTTTTCGCCCACTGATATTTTTCCTAAATTTCTGCGGGAACAGTACGTAAAACCGTATGCCCTTAAAGTTTTGCCATGCATTTTAATATGGATTGACATTACATACAGGTTATTAACTCATCAATTTAATCAAATCACTCAAAAAGAAATTTAACATGAATAATGAGCAAGGATGGGAAGACTATTGGAAAGATAGTCCCGCTGGATTTAATGAAATAATGTACCAATCAACGGTATATTTTGGCAATCAATTGGTAAAAAACTTCCCAGTGAAAGCCTCAGACAGCCTCTTGGATTACGGTTGTGGCCCTGGTTTTTTGGTGGATTATTTAGAAAAAACCAATGCCCAAATTCATGGAATGGACATCTCTGAGACTTATATCAAGATGTGTAAAGAAAAATTTAAGACAAATCAACAATTGAGTTTTTCTGTTACAAAATCTTACGACTTTGAGGAATTGCGAAGAATAATTATTGAAAAAAAGGTCAATAAGGTGATTATTCTCAGTATTCTTCAATATTATCAAACCCATGAACAGGTGGAAGAATTGGTTTTATCCTTACAAAAAATTGCTAAAGAACAACCTTTTACCTGCGTTTTGGCGGACATTATTCCAGAAAACCATCAATTTATTGCCGACGTCATGAACCTTGTGAAAAATGCCTTGAAAGATGGATATTCTTTTAAATTCGTAAAATTCATCTTCTTCGCCCTCTTTTCAGATTATCGAAAAGTAAAGAAAAACGGCTTCTTAACGATTGATTATCCGTTTTTTGAGAATTTAGGTAAGAAAAATCAAATAAAAATGGAGAAGATTGACGATTTGACTATTCACAGTAGTAGGTATAATGTGTTGATGAGTTTTTAATCTTTTATCAACTCTTTTACCTGATTATACCCTTCAAAGGGATTAAAACCCTTGCGAAGGGTATGTATTCAAAGCTCTTTATTAATCGTTACCCAGAAAACAACCCTTGAAAACATATATTCGCATACTCAAATACGCCGATTCCATTAGGCAATTTGCTTTTCCGTATTTCATCCTTTCATTGCTCGCCAGTTTGTTCGGAATTCTGAATTTTACGCTCTTGGCTCCGCTTTTAAAAGTCATTTTTAATAAGGATTTAAAGGTAGATACAGCGTTTAGTCAAAGCCTATCTTTCTCGTTCAGTATCGAATACTTCAAATATACCTTCTATCATTATTTCTACCAAATCATTGGGCTTTACGGAAGACTAGGCGCTTTACAATTTGCCTGTGCAGCCATTGTGGTGTCCGTAATTTTGGCTAATATTTTCAGATATCTATCGCAAAGAATCCTGAAAACCGTGGAGGCTCAGACGATTTCATCTTTGCGTCAAGCAGTTTTTGAAAAAACGATGAAGCTCCATTTTGGTTTTTTTAATAATGAACGGAAAGGGAACTTGATGGCACACCTCACCACGGATGTGCAAGAAATTGAAAATTCCATTGGACGAGCCTTTACTGCCACAATTAAGGAAGTATTTACCTTGGTAATGTACTTCGTAACGTTGTTTAACATGTCAGTAAAATTGACCCTATTTTCCCTCATTATTTTGCCCCTTTCCAGCGGAATTATTGCCTTAATTAGTCGTAAACTTCGGCGTGCTGCCCGAGATGTGCAAGCCCTTCAAAGTTCGATGGTGAGTACGTTGGACGAAGTTTTTGGCGGCATGAGAATCGTGAAAGGATTTAATGCCGAGAGAGTCGTTTCCGAAAAATTTAGAAAGGAAAATTACAGTTATAAAGCGGCCGTTTTACGCATGGTTTATCGCCAAGAAATGACTTCTCCGCTTTCCGAGGCGATGGGCGTTTCAGTTGTGGCGGGAATTTTGTTGTACGGTGGTTCTTTGGTTATTAATAATGTGTTAGATGCCGAAATTTTTATCACCTTCATTATCTTGTTTTCACAGGTAATGCGACCCGCAAAATCTATTTCTGACGCTTTCAGTACCGTGCAAAGAGGCATTGCTTCATCCGAGCGTATTTTGAAATTAATTGATACCGTTCCAGCCATTCAAGATGCCGATGATGCCATTGATATTCAAGACTTTAACCAAGAAATTGAATTTAAAAATGTGAGTTTTTCGTATGAAACGGGCAGAAAGGTTTTGGATAATATTTCCTTCAAAATTCAAAAAGGAAAAACCATCGCTTTGGTGGGGACTTCGGGCGGTGGAAAATCTACCATTGCTGACCTTGTCCCAAGATTTTATGACCCTTCGGAGGGACAAATTTTGGTGGATGGCGTGGACATAAAACACATCAGAATTCAGTCATTAACCAAACAAATTGGCCTTGTTACGCAGGAATCAATTTTGTTTAATGATACCGTTTATAACAACATTACTTTTGGCACACAAGCTACTGAAAATCAAGTAATTGAAGCCGCTAAAGTTGCCAATGCTCACACTTTTATAAGCCAATTACCCAACGGTTATCAAACCTTGATTGGCGACCGTGGTGGACGACTTTCGGGTGGACAACGACAACGCCTCAGTATTGCCCGTGCGGTGTTGAAAAATCCCCCGATTTTGATTTTGGATGAAGCCACTTCTGCCTTGGATACAGAATCTGAAAAATTGGTGCAGGAAGCTCTCACGCATTTGATGCAAAATCGGACAACCTTAGTAATTGCCCACCGATTGAGTACAATCCAACATGCAGATGAGATTTTGGTCATCAATAAAGGAAAAATTGTGGAGCGAGGAACGCACGAAGAATTATTGGAAAGTGATAATGGGTTTTATCGTAAATTGAATAGTATGCAGGAGTAAGATGGATTTCTAATTTAGCTAAAATCGGAGGGATTGTGTAAAAAGTCAAAGTCCCATCAGTTAAAAGTATTAAGCAGACCTATTATTTTAAATAACAAAAAAATGAAGGTAATTTATCTAAAATTGAAATTTAAAAAATTATTGCGCAATAATTTTTGACTTGATATACTTTAAACTTTTAACGCTACACTTTTTACAAAACCTTGTCAATGTCAATTTTTATTTAATTAGTCGATAATTCCTGTATTCCCCTATTCGCCAACCGGTTAGCTTTTCAACCCAGTTTCTAAATCGGGTTTTCAGAGAAGTCTTTTTTTCTTTGATGTTAAAATTAAACTGCCAATTCATCCGGGCGATGCGGGCTTGCATCACTGTGGGATGGGTGCCTTTGAAATTCGTTAAAGAATCTATTTCTGAATAATCAAAATTGTCTAATTGTGGTTTTAAGGCCTCTGTTTTCTCTTCATTTGCCCAAAATTTGATGGAACTTTTCATCTTTGCTCTTTGAATTTCGGGTGGTTTCACCCAACCATAATGATAAATCGAGGCATCAATCATTTTCACCCTAAGTTTCTGATTATCAGCGGTTCGGAATCCTTGGGCATCTTTATACGAAACAAATTTCCGAGTATTTCGAATCACCCGAATTTCTCTTCGGTACCAACGGGGAGAATCCGCAACGTACTGATAAGTTCCATAAAAATGCTGATAGTTGAACAGTAAACCTTCCACTTTCAAATCAAGCAAATGATCATGCATCGCTTCTTGAATTGTGGATAAATATTGCTCATGGACCACTTCATCACCTTGCACATAAAAACACCAATCCGAATCGGGCGAAACAGCCGCCAAAGCCTTGTCCGTTTCTATCGCCAAGACTTTTCCGCCTTCCCGCAAAGTATCGTCCCAAACGGTTTCAATGATTTTGATTTTGGGAGAATCAATACTTTTGATAAACGCCAAGGTTTCATCATCCGAATTTCCAACGGCAACAATCATTTCATCACAAATTGGAAGGATAGACGTAATTGCCTCCAAAATGGGATAATCAAATTTTATGGCATTCCGAACAAAAGTAAATCCTGATATTTTCATGTAATTTTTTGTGAGTTAGTGAGTTAGTGAGTTGTGGGTTAGCAAATAATCACTAACTCACCATTCACTAACTCACAAATTTAAGGACTTCCGAAGGAAACCACTTTTCAACCAATTTTTTAAGCCTAATTTGTGTTTTCGGAACCCGTTTCAATACGGCATTTTTACTAAAATTAAACTGACTTATTGCTTCAATATCATCATCAACGCTATTATTTTTCAAAGAAGACGTAATGATAAACTTATAGATTTCATCCGTCCATTCATCTTTATTCGACCAATAATGTCCAATGTATTCGTCAGCTGCTTTCATGTCTCCATTTTCTGATAATGCCACCGAAGATGAAAACTGTTCGATGAAATAAGGGGTTATTTTTTCCGCCAACATTTCATCACAAATAGTTAAGGCTAATGTGCATATTTTCGAGCCTGTGTTGGCAGGAATTCCAACCACGCCCGCATTCCACATACAATGGTTTTCTTCGATGGTTATTCCGCCAAAAATCTTATTTTTTACTCCATGCCACATTCGTTTTTCGGTCTTGCTTGTTCTTTCAGATAATTTACCTTCGTTGAGGTGCATCATTGGATTTTTAAGGTCAGATTTTAACGTTTCCAGATTGCCGAACAGAAAAGTATCCGTGTCTAAATACAACACAGATTCATCGGGATTCAAAGTGCAAATATGCTCCAAAGCCTTGATTTTGGCTCTCCAAAAAAACTTGTGTTTCCCTTGCCAATCCTTCAATTGAGCTTGATTGATGGGAATAATATATATTTTTTCGCTAAGTCTTTTATAAAATTCTGGGGCATCCGTTATCACATACACACGGTCAGTGGCATCGGTCTGATTCAGAAAAGAATAGATTGAAAAGCACGTCTGAGCGTGATACAAAGGGTTTTCACCGATGACTAAGTAAAGAATATTCATAAATTTGAGTTATTAGTTAGTAGTTATTAGTTATTGGAAAATGCTCAATAAATAATAACTATTGCCCCTTGTATTCTTTCAACTGGGACCTAATTACTGGTATCTATTAACTAAATATTATCAACCACCGTTCTGACAAACGACCGCAAGTGATATTGTTGTTTGATAGCTTCGTCAATGGGTTGAAAAGGGGTTTCAAAGAATGATTTTGGAATTATTAAATTGTCAAAATCAATCACCAAAATATTATTAGGATTATAAAAATCGTATTCCATCACCGAGCGATTGTTGGTAATCATCTTTTTATTCATCCCCATAGCCTCAAAAATCCTAAATGAAAGCCCGTGTTGATTTGGTTTGGCGATATCCAAAATTACCGCAT